>JAJZBP010000051.1 GCA_021798855.1 Bacillota bacterium | reverse complement strand
GGCCAACGAATTGGGGCAAGGCTCCCTCCTTTTCAAGTATTGTGTCACCCGTGGCCGGACTTGGACTATCCCGGCTGCATCTGGACCTACGGGTTCACCGAATACTTACCATCGGACAACCGGCTCATCCTGAAGGCTGGATTCAAGGGTTTACCGAATGCTGACGATTCCATCCCCCGATTTAATCGCCGGCACCTCGTCGAAGGCCGTTGAATATGCTGGTGTTGCCCGAAGCTAGAAATTATAGCCCCGGCTATCTGCAAACACGCGCCCGGAAAAGGGATCTCTGGGGGAGGGATCGGGTACACGGTGGAAAGGGAAGCTTTGAGCCGGGAGGACCAGGGCTTGGCCCTGGACCGGCTGGCGGTTTTCAAGGCCCGCAACGACCGCCGGTGGGGAAGGCTGCTCTGGCTGCTGGTCGGACCGGGCATTTTGGTGATGTTGGGTGAAAACGATGCCCCATCCATGCTCTCCTACTCGGCAACGGGCGCCCAATTCGGCATCGGCTTCTTTTTGCCCTTCGTCCTGCTCACCTTTGCCATGGCCTTCGTGGCGCAGGAGATCACGGTTCGGTTGGGCGCCGTCTCCAAAACCGGCCACGCCGAATTGATCTACCGCCGTTTCGGTAAATTCTGGGGCAACTTCTCCATGGCCGACCTTCTGCTCACCAACTGGATGACTCTGGTGACGGAATTCGTGGGCATCGTGGCCGGAGCGGGGTACTTCGGCGTCCCCCCTTGGGCCGCCGTTCTCGGCGGCGTGGCGTTGGTTTCCCTGGCGGCCTTCATGCGGCGGTATTGGCGGTGGGAAAGGGTAACCATGCTCCTCGCCCTGTTCAACCTGGTTTTCATCCCGGTGGCCATCCTGGCCCACCCCGACTGGGGAGCCGTTTCTCGTGCCTTTTTGACCTGGCGCCCGCTCCCCGGTGGGATCAACCCCACCCACATCGTCATTTTGTTGGCCGACATCGGAGCGACCATCACTCCCTGGATGCTGTTTTTCCAACAGGGAGCGGTCAGCGACAAGGGTCTCACCACCACCGACATCAGACACGGCCGCTGGGACACCGCCATCGGCGCGGGGATGGCGGCCCTGGCCGCCGCCGCCACCATCGTCGCCACCTCCGCGCTTTTCGGCCACCGCATGAACGCCGGCCAATTCAACGGGGCGCAATTCGCCCAAGCCCTGGTTCCCTATGCCGGCCGGATCGGAGGGAGCCTGTTCGCCCTGGGAATCCTCGAAGCCGGTTTGGTCGCGGCCACCACCATATCGGCTTCCTCCGCCTACGCCTTCGGTGAGGTCGCCAGACGGACTCACAGCCTCAATGCTCCCTTTCAGGAAGCCAAGGGTTTTTACCTGGTGATCATCCTGATGGCCATCTTGAGCGGAGGAGTGGTCCTGCTCCCCGGCTTCCCCCTGGAACCCGTCGTCTTGATGGTCAACGTGATCGCGGTGTTGACCATGCCGCCGGCCATAGGATTCGCCCTGCTTTTGGCCAACGACCGGGAAGTGATGGGGGAATACGGCAATACCCGGTTCCTCAACCTGCTCGGTATCCTGGTTGGAGCTTTCGTCTCTTTGGCCGGCATCGTCTATGCCGTGAGCGTGATCTTCCCGCACCTGCGACTTTGAGTTTAAACCAGCAAAGGAGAATAAACATGATCGAAATCCAGCGGGATTCCCGGGCCGAATGGTTGTTGGAAGAACACCGGGAGGGACGGGCCAGGGTCGAGCGTTTGGGACGGCGGCCCATGGGTTTCGGCCTGAGAGCCATCATTTGGGCACTGCGGGTCTATGTCTTATTCATGCTCGCCGTGGTCTTGTTGAACCTGTTCCGAACGTTCCATCGCTGACCGGTTCTTGGTCACTCGCCACGGCCGTCCGCGGATTCCAAAAAACATCTCCACCATTCGGGGTGCGCCTCGATGTACTCAGACAAACGCTCAATGCAACGCATCACGTCGAAATCCAGATGATGTTCGATCCCCTCGACCAATTTGTACACCTTCTCCGGCGGGCCGGCCGTCAATTGGGTAAAAAACTTCTCCAAGGTCCGGTGGCGGACATAGAGCATTTCCCCCTGTTCCCGTCCGCGTTGCGTAAAACTGAATCCCCGGTATCGCTCGTAGGTTAAAAGACCGTCGTCATGCAGCCTGCGGACCATCTTGCTGACCGACGCCGTGCTGATCCCCAGCATCTCGGCCAAATCGGTCACGCAGGCGTAGCCCTTGTCATGCACCAATACCCAAATAAATTCCAAATAATCTTCTTGGCTGGGCGTCGCCAACGGTACCGCTCCCGTCCTGAAGCCGACTGGACCTTATGTTTTCCGTTCCCATGCTTACGTCCCCACCGGGGGAAAAAGCACCCGGCGGGCGGTCACGTCTCGTCAACGCTCAGGGCCGCCAGCTTGTTCCAGACCCGCTGGATCACCAGGGCGTCGTCCAGGTAACCCAGGGGGAAATGGTCATCAGGGATACAGTCCGCGGGCAGGATGAAGTAAAGGAGACATCCCCCCACCTCCGCTCGGAGGGCCGGGGGCACCTCCCCCTCCGTGTAGCGGACATACAACCTGTCCAAGCAATCCAACACGTGACCGCGCAGGGCGGTTTCTTGCCGTTTGCGGGGAAATTCCCGCCGGATCAACCCATCCCCCTCCGGCTTCCCCGCCTGTTCAGCCAACACGGCCAATCTCGCCGTCAGACTGGCTTCACTCAACCCCTCGCCGGCCCCCATCCCCCGCAGGGCCTCTTCCAAGGGCAGGGGGCTGTCCAGTCCCGCCTCCTGGCATAGGACAAGCACATCCACCCCCAGAGCCGGGGCCAACCGGCCCAACAAACGGTGGGTTGGGGCCACCTCTCCCCGCAGCAGCCGGGAAAGCAAGGAATGGTGAATCCCGCTTTGCCGCCCCAGTTCCCGCAGGCTGATTCCCCGCCCTTCCATCTCCCGCCGCAGGCGCGCCCACAGCTTTTCCACGCCCATCACCCCGTCTTAATTGGTGCAGCCCGCACCACTTTCCCGCCCCATTTATAGATTGGGTTGGCGAAGCAACTCTCTCCTTCACACCATCAAGCCGGACGGAGGAAAACAACGTGATCAACGATCAAACAGCCCTGCCTTCTCCAGTGGGGGAACGATCCAAATTCCGCGAGATCATAACGCGCAAACAAACCGGGTGGCGCCGCCACATCTGGGTCTTTTGGGCCCTGTTGGGTCCGGGGGTACTGGCCATGCTGGCCGACAACGACGGGGGCGGCGTGATCTCCTACGCCGTGACGGGGGCGCGTTACGGCGTGGGACTGTTCATCCCTCTGGTTTTATGCCTCGCGCCCCTGACCTACACGGTCCAGGAACTGAGCCTGCGTCTGGGCGCAGTCACCCAGGAGGGTTTTTCCCGGTTGGCCCTCAAACGCTACGGCCGCTTTTGGGCCTATTATCATATTACGACTCTTTCCCTCGAAAATGTTTTAACCCTGATCACGGAATTCATCGGCATGACCGCCGGCCTGGTCATGTTGGGCCTTCCCCTGAGTGTAAGCGCCCTCTCCTGTTTCCTCGTGGTCGCCTGTTTCGTGCTCTGCACCGGATACTGGACGAAGGAGCGGGTTGCCCTCTTTTTGGGCGTGCTCAACGGCTCCTTTCTGGTGGTGGCGGCCCTGACCCATCCCCGTTTGGGAGCCATCGCCCACGCCCTGATCGCCTGGAATGTTCCGGCCGGGCAACATAGCGGCTTGGGTTTGTATGTTCTTGCCCTGATCGGCAACGCCGTCGCCCCTTGGATGATCTTCTTCCAGGGCAGCGGCGCCATCGACAAGGGGATTACAGCCAAGGAATTGAAATTCGGCCGGATCGACGCCGCTCTCGGCGCCTGCCTGCAGGTCGGCGTGGCCGCCGGCATCATCGTCCTCGGCTCAAGCCTGTTCGGTCACCTGCATGCAATCGGCAACGTCGGCCCGGCGGCCATGATCTCCGCCCTGCACCGTCTTTACGGCCGCTGGCCGGCCGTCCTGTTCGGTCTCGGTTTGTTCAACGCCGGCTTCTTGGCCTCCATCACCGTCTCTCTTTCCTCGTCCTGGAGCGTCGCCGAGTTGTTCGGCTGGTCGAAAAGTCTCAACGACAGGATCGGCCAATCCCCGAAATTTTACGCCGTTTATCTCGGCAGTCTCCTGCTGGCGGCCGCCGCCCTCTTGATCCCCCATCTGCCGCTGAACACCATCTCGGTGGTTACCCAGATCGTCGGTGGCATTTTGGCGGCCCCCCTCTTGGTTTTCCTGGTGTTGCTGACCAGCGACCGGGAATTGATGGGCGAATTTCGAACCAAGGGGTTCGGTAAGGTCTGGGCCTGGCTGATGGCCGGGATCCTGGTCGGGTTGGCCGCGATCACCCTTTGGCGGACGTTGATCGGACTTTAGGGACTTGGCCTCGGCGCCGGGAAGTCTGGGCTTTGGCCGCGTCCTGCGCAATCCCCCCGTTGAACCCGCACCCAACCTTGCTCGGCCTCCCGCCGGGACACCTTTCCGCCGCGCGCAATGGCCAACTCGCGCAGGAAAGGCAGGAAGCGTTTCGCCTCGTCCTTCGACAACCCCAGGGCCGCACAAAGGGCGGCGGTGCCGGAGTGTTTCCCCAGCACCAACCTCCGGCGGGCGCCGACCTGGGCCGGATCGAACGGCTCGTAGGTGGATGTCTCCCTCAGCACCCCGGCCACGTGGATGCCGGCCTCGTGGGCGAAGGCCAGCCGGCCCACCACCGGCTTCGCCCCCGGCAGGGGACGGCGGGCGGCCTTGGCCACGGCCACCGCCAACCCCCGCAGTCGGCCGGGATCCAATCCCACTTCGTATCCGGTCAAACAGCGCAGGGCCATGGCCACCTCCTCCAGGGAGGCGTTGCCGGCCCGCTCCCCCAGGCCGGCCACCGTGGCGCTGACCCACGCCGCGCCCGCCCGCACCCCCGCCAAAGCGTTGGCCACCGCCAGGCCGAAGTCGTTATGGGTATGGATTTCCAGGGGGATGGGAGATTCCCGCACCAGCCGGCGCAGGCGCCTGAGTGCGGTGAAGGGCTCCAAAATCCCCACCGTGTCGGCGTAACGCAGGCGCACGGCCCCGGCGTCCGCCGCCACGGCGGCCAATTCGACCAGATCCCGCTCCGCAGCGCGGGAAGCATCCTCCGCCCCCACCGTCACCGCCAAACCCAAGCTCCCGGCCAAGCCAACCGTTTCGGCGCAGGATGCCAGCGCCCACCGGAAGTCCTTCCCCATTTTGTCTCCCCACTGCCTGCGGGAAGCGGGAACGGTTATATGAACCCGCCGGACGCCGGTTCGCCAGGCGGCCAGCACGTCGCCCTCCACCGCCCGGCACCAAGCGGAAACGGCCGCCCCCAGGGGAAGGGCGGCAATCTGGGCGACCGCCTCGGCTTCGCTCCCCCCCATGGCCGGGATGCCGGCCTCGATGCCGTCCACCCCGGCCTGGTCGAGCAACAAGGCCAGCCTGACCTTGGTCTGCGGGCTGAAAGCCACCCCCGCCGCCTGTTCTCCGTCCCGCAGGGTGGTGTCGTTGACCCACACCCGCTTAAAGCTGGTCTTCAACCTCATCTTCCCCATCCTCCAGGCTGACCCAGGTGACTTCCCGTTGCGGAGCCACCTCCCGCAGGAGGCGCCGGAGTTCGCCCGCAGCGGCGTCATAAAAGACGGCTTCCAACCGGACCGCCGGAACGAGCAGGCTCCTGGCGGTCAGTCCCCGGTAGACAGTTATCGGCCCGTCTTCCCGCCATTCCAACACCTGTAAGAGCGACAGTCCCTGCACCTTCCCCCGGAGCCGTTTGGCCGCCGCTGCCGCGACTTCCGGTGGTAGGACGACCTCCAGCTTTTTCATGGTCGCCGCCACCCCCACCGGCCGCCGTCACGACGGGCGGGAGGGTTGACCTCCTTCCCCGCCGCTTCCTCCAGGTCGGCAACCAGGAGAACCCTCTGGGCGATCTCCCGCAGGGGCATCCGGGTGTCCATGCTGTTTTTCTGCAACAGGCGGTAAGCCTCATCCTCCCGCAGGCCGAGGCTCCTGGAAAGGTAGGCTTTGGCCCGTTCCACCATCCGCCTGGTGTCCAATTCGTCCTGCACCCGCCGCACCGTGGTCAAAAGCTTTTCCCGTTCCGCCAGGAGTTCCCGCAGTTCGCCTTCTCTGATCAACGCCCCGCCTTCCCCTGCCCGCAGGGACTCCAAAGCCTCCGCCAGGGGAACACCGTCCGGGTTCTCTCCCCGCTGGACGACCTGTAAAGCGATCAGCTTTTCCAAAGTTTCGCCCCCCTTCAGCCGGTGTCGCGCCGGCAGGCGCACCCGTTGGCGCGGGCCGGCGCCTCCTCGCCCAAGAGTCCCGACGCGTCCGCCCGGCACTGCCGGCAGTGCAGCATGTGGGTCACCCGGTCGCCGCAGGCCCTGCGGACCTCCATCAGGTCCCCGTCGTCCGGGGGGACAAGGTGGGCGAAGTCGGCCTGGGGAATGAGGGGCATCACGTTGAACAGGGTCGCCCCCAACCGACCGGCGACCCTGGCCACCGCCGGGAGATGACGGTCGTTGATCCCCGGGACCAATACCGCGTTCACCTTGAGCACCATTCCGGCGGCCACCGCCTCCCGGATCCCGGCGATCTGCCGCTCCAGCAACAGGGCCGCCGCTTCCTCCCCCCGGAAGATCTCCTTGTTCAGCCGGACGAAGGAGTAGATCCGCGCCCCCACCCGCGGGTGGACGGCGTTCAGGGTAACCGTGATGGTCCTGACCCCGAGTCCTTGCAGCCGCTCGACCCGTTGGGGCAGGGCCAACCCGTTGGTGGAAAGGCAGGGGATGAGCACCGGCAGGTGGTTCTGCAACAATTGCAGGGTTTCGAAGGTGGCTTCGTTGGCCAAAGGATCTCCCGGCCCGGCAAAGCCGGCCACCGTGATCCGCGGGTCCCGCCGGACGGCGTCCGCGGCGTGGGTCAGCGCCTCCCGAGGGGAAAGGACGCGGCTGGCCACTCCCGGCCGGCATTCGTTGGCGCAATCGTAGCGGCGGTCACAATAGCGGCACTTCAGGTTGCACCTGGGAGCAACCGGCAAGTGTATCCTCCCGTAAATCTTGGCCGCCCCCGCGCTGTAGCAGGGATGTTTCTCCAGCATTTTCGTCCCCTCCCGGCGTTAATTTGTCTCGAGGGAACGGTTGACCCGCGATCACCCGGCGGCGGATTCAGCGCACGGCCGTTTCTCCCTTCTCTCCCGTCCTGATCCTGGTCACGTCCTCCAGGGGACAGACGAAGATTTTCCCGTCCCCGTGGTAACCGGTCCGGTTGTTCCGAACGATGGCCTCGATGACCGGGGGCACGTCCGCGTCGGGAACCAACAGGGTCAGGACGTGCTTGGGGAGAAAGCGCGCCTCTTCGGGTTCCGACGGCACCTGCGGGTCGATCTCCCACAGAAAGCCACGCTGTTTGCCTCTCCCCTCCGCCCCCTGGTAAGTCAGGGCCGGGTAACCGGCCTCCTCCAGGGCCTTTTTGGTCTCGGCAATCTTTCCCCGCCGAATCACCGCCACGACCTCCTTTATAGCACGGGAGCCGCCCCCGGCGGCGAACTGGGCGTCAAGGGTTTCGCCGGAGGTCTGTTCCTTGCCCTCGCCAAAGGCGACGGGCGCATGTACGGAGGCGAAACCTTCATTCATAGTTGGACCTCCCCGGTCCGGATGGTGTGAACCTCATCCACCTGAGTGACGAAGATCTTGCCGTCACCCATGTTCCCCGTCCGACCCCACTCGGTGATGATCTCCATCACCTCGTCCGCCTCGCCGTCCTCCACCACCAGCATCAAGAGCACCTTGGAGAGTTCATCGTAGTGAACCGACCCAACATGCAGGCCACCCTGCTTACCCCGGCCGAAGACGTGGAACTTGGTCATGGAGGAATACCCCGCCTTGTCCAGAGCCGCCGCCACCTCTTCCGTCTTCTCCGGCCTGATCACCGCACGCACCATTTTCATTGTTGATTAGCCCCTTTTTAAACCGCCACTTCTTCGTGGACGGGTATTTTTCGCGGGCAAGCCCGGTGGCAAGACTCGCAACCGATACAGTTCTCTGCTTGTATAACCGCCATTACCTTGGCCTCTGAATCATCGTCCTTCTCGACAAGCCCCAGGACTTCCCGACCGCAGATCTTATAGCACCGCCCGCAACCCAAACAGCGTTCCCCGTCAATACTTGCAATGAACCGGGGCCGCCACGGCCTGCCCCCCTTGGTATATCCCAGTAATTACGTCACCTCCCTCCTCCACCGCCGTCTCCCGGCACACGGGGCAAAAGGGGTCGCGCTGCACCGGCAAGGTGCGGGTATTGCCGCCCTCCATTTCCAAGAGGAGCAGGCGTCCCTTGAGCGGTTGACCCCAACCGGTGATCAGCTTGATCGCTTCGATGGCCGCAAGACACCCCAACGTCCCGGAAACGGCCCCCAGAACCGGAAAACCCAGCGGATCCCAGCCCGGGTCCCCTTCCGGGTAAAGACATTTCAAGCAGGGGGTTTCTTCCGGCAGGATGACCGTCAAATAACCATCCGCTTCGTTCATCGCCGCCTCCACCAAAGGCACCCCCGCCGCCACGCACAGGCTGTTCAAGAGGAACCGTTCGGGGAAGTTGTGACGGCAATCCAAAACCACCTCCACCTCCGGGAGCCAAGAAGATAATTCCCGCCCCACTCCCTGGTTCACCGCCACGATTTCCACGTCGGGATAATAACCGTTCAGGGTTTCCCGCGCGCATTCCGCCCGTTCCCGTCCCAGCCATTCAGGTCGCATCAGGGTCTGGCGGTTAAGGTCGGGAAGTTCGAGGAGCCCCGGATGGAAAAGGACCAGCCTCCCGATGCCCGCCGCCGCCAGGTAGGTGGCCGCCGTTCCCCCCAAGCCGCCGATTCCCGCTACCATCGCCGTGGCCCGGCCCAACCGTTCCTGTTCCGCCGGGCCAAAGCCGGACATGATCAACTGGCGGTCAAAACGCCCCGTCACCCCGGTCAAGCCTCACCCCTCCTCCCGCAGCAAGCGCGCTTCCACCGTAACGGGGGAAGCCAAATTCCCCGCCCAGTCCGTTGCCAACCGCCATCCGTTGGCCAGGGTCAGCACCCTTCCCGCTCCATTGCCGTCAACCGGCTCCACCGCCAAAACTTCTTCCTCCAAATCCTTTTTCGCCACGTAGGCTAAAAGTCTTCCCGCGCCGTCGGTCCGCAGCATCACTTTCATTCCGGAACCTCCGGGTGGCAAATGGGTCGTTGCTTTTCCCGGTCGGCCCCCGGCTCCCGGCAGGAACCCCGGCAACCACCGTCGCCGGCCTTTTCAGCCACCAGCAATTTCCGCAGCCAGGGTGGCGGCGTCCCCGCCAGCACTTCCCGGAGGCGCGCCAGTAGATCGGCCACCCTTTCGGTTTCCTTAACCTTGACTGGATGAATGCGGGCGTTGACCACCCTGGCCGCCGCCGTCGCCCCGATGCTGGCCACATAAACGATGGCGCAGTCCCTAACCGCGTTCAGGCGGCTGTCAATCTTGTGTTCCTCATCCGGCTTGGCCGGCTCCGGGCATCTGGAACTTACCAAATCGAACCCATCGGGCGAAAGCTCATACACGTCGAAACGACGGCACCAGCCGAAATGTTGGTCAACAAAGGTACCGTCACCCGTGGCGAAGGCCACTAGCATCGTTCCGTCACCTCCTCCAAAAAACGGTTGGCAACCGTGAAAAGCAGGGAAAGGCTCCCGCGGTAACCGACGGTCAACTGCTGCTGGGCGCCCAACCGGTCGAAGACGGGAAAGCCAAGGGAAAGGTGGGGAATACCCAACCGTTTGGCGGTCAGGGCACCGTGACTTGAAGCGAGTAACAGATCGGCCCCGCCGACCCCAACCGCGTCCTCCAAATCCCCGAAATCGCCGACCATCACCTCCCGGCAGGGCAACCGCTCCAGGAGGGGCGATTTGGTGGGGGCCACCGCCGCGACGATCTCGGCCCCCATCCCGGCCAGGAAGCCGGCGACGGCATGGATGAGGTCCGGCTCCAGGGCCAAGGCGACGCGCCTGCCACCCAACACGAAGTGGGCGTCCAACATTCCGTCGGCCAGGCGAGCCCGCCAGCGGCGCTGGCGTTCCGGCACCGGCCGGCCGCTCAAGCGGGACAGGTCGGCGAGGAAACGGTCCGTTTCCTCCAAACCGGTCAGGGAGGGGTAGATCAGGCAGGGAACGCCGTGACTTTCCTCCAGCATCCTCCCGGCGTGGGCCAGGCTCGCCCCGACCACCAGGGTGGCTTGGGATCCGCCCAGGTCGGCCAGGTCCGCAACGGACGTTCCCCCCGTGGTGACCGGTGACCATTCCGGCGCCAGGTGGCCGTCCAAGGACCCGGACAGGTCCGGCAGGACGACGGCCCGTAAGCCGAAGGTCTCCACCATCTCCCGAACCTCTTCCACGTCCAGGGGGCTGAGGCCGGGTCCCGCCAGCAGGTTCACCCGCCCCGGAACCCTAACCCCCGCCGGTGCCGGGAACTCCGCCACCAGCCGTTCCACGACCGCCGCGTAGCCTTCCTGCAGCCCGCCGGCGAAATCGGGGGTGGAAACGGCCACCACCGGGATCCCGAGGTCACGGGGGCCACCGGCCCGGAAATCAACCAGGAGTCCGGCTACGTCGTCCCCCCTGGTCTCGGTCAACCCGGTGGTCAAAAGCCCGATCAGGTCCGGCCGGCGTTTCGCGGCCACGTTCGTCAAGGCGGCGGCCAGGTGGTCCTCCCCTCCCAGGATGGCTGCGAGTTCGGTAAGGGCGGTGGTTTGGATGGGAACAGGTTCGCGAAAGTGGCGGGTGAGCAAAGCCACGGCGAAGGAGGCGCACCCTTGCGCGCCGTGCAGCACGGGGACGCACCGGTCCAACCCCAGGAAAGCCAGGGCCCCGCCCAAGGGCGCGCTGTGCTTCAGGGGATTGGTGGTCAGAACCTTCAAGCCACTCATGCCTCCACCTCCCAGGGCGCGGGACGCCGGACCCGCTCCCAGACCGGGCTGTCGATGGTCAGGACCAGGCGGCGGGCCAGTTCCACCAGGCCGTCGTAACCGGCGTAGGCGTGGTGGCGCTCCTGGTTACAGTCCAGGAAGGGGACGCGCCCTTTCAGCGCCGTGAACATATTGCGCCCGCCGGCGACCAGCACGTCGGCCCCGGTTTTCCGGACCGTGGCCAGCAAACACGCGGCGTTGGCCTCCTCGATGAGGACGGCTTCATACCCCACCAAGCCGCGGATCCGCTCCACGTCCCCAAGGCTGGACTTGTTGGTTCCCACCGCCACCACCTCCAACCCCAATTTCTGGAGG
>JAJZBP010000050.1 GCA_021798855.1 Bacillota bacterium | reverse complement strand
CCGGGAGCGGGCGGGGAACCGGGAGCGGGCGGGGAACCGGGGTCGAGCGGGGAACCGGGAGCGGGCGGGGAACCGGGGTCGAGCGGGGAACCGGGGTCGAGCGGGGAACCGGGAGCGGGCGGGGAACCGGGAGCGGGCGGGGAACCGGGAGCGGGCGGGGAACCGGGAGCGAGGCCGCGAACCGAATCCGGCTCGGAGCTGTCCGCCGTCGGCAGGATGAGAACCTTGCCTCCGCTGGCGCCGACGGTTGCCTGGAAGGTCCGCAGAAATTCCTCCGCCACCCCGTTGTAATCCAGCATGTTTTCCAAGCGGCTACCCAAACGTTGGAAGAGTTCCAACTGACTGTCCAAATGTCTGCGCTGGTTGCTGTGGAAAGAGGCGATGGGGAAGTACGAACGGCCACTGCGGTCGTGCTCGGACGTAGAAACGTGCTTGGGGATCGGTGAATGGTTGCCCTCTTTGGCCAGGAACGCGAGGAGGGCTTCCCCGGCTTCCGGGGAGAACTGGGTGCCCAGGTGCCGCGCCAATTCTGCCTTGGCTTCGGCCCAGGTGAGCGCCGCCCGGTAGGGGCGGTCGGTGGTCATGGTGTCGAAAGCGTCGGCCACCGCGATGATCGTGGAGCCCAAGGGGATCTCGTTTTGTTTCAGGCGGGCCGGATAACCGGTGCCTTCCCAGCGTTCGTGGTGGTGGCGAACCGCGGCCGACAATGGGCGGGTTTCTTCCCCCTGCTCCAGGAGGCCTGCGCCGATTTCCGGATGGGTCAGCATCAGCGCCCATTCGTCCGGGTTTAACCGCGAAGGTTTGGCGATGATGGCGTCGGTGATGCCGATCTTGCCCACGTCGTGGAGAACGGCGGCCAGGGTGACGGCTTCAACGTCCCCGTGCCCGAGACCCATTTGTTGGGCGACGGCCCGCGAATAGGATCCAACGTTTTCGGAATGGTTACGGGAATAGCGATCCTTGGCATCGACGGCCTTGGCCAGGGCGCGGATGGTGTGGGAGTAAAGCCGCTGAGAATCCCGCAGAAAAAGAGCGTTTCTGATCGTATGGGCCATGCGTCCCGCCAGGACATCCAAGAAAGCGTCGTCATTCGATCCATGGAGGAAGGGATTGGCCAACCCGTGCAATTGCAAAACCCCGATAATTTCCTTCCCGGAGATGAGAGGACAGGCGATCAGGGAAGAGAACTGGGTGAGGATCGGACTCAGGGCCGGAGAGGTTGCCCGGGTGTCCACCACTTTGACCCTTCGGCCCGTTTCGGCGGCGATTCCTCCGGGCTCGAACCCCGGAGTGACCCGGTAGGAGCGAAAGTACGGCGGAAGGTTGTGGACTGCCGCGGCTTCCAGGAGGGTTCTTGAGGGATTGAAGAGCAAAACCGCGCCGGAGGCTGAACCGGTGGCTCGAACCATTTTTATCAGGGTGAGATTGAGCAATTCCAGGAAGCCAAGTTCCGTTGAAGTTGTGTCGGTCACGCTGAGCAAAGACCCCAGCCTGGCCTGTAATTTCCTTTCCTCCCTTTCCAGCCCGTTCATGGCCACGCCGATGGCGGCCAAGGATGTCAGGCTGCGCAGGAGGAATTGATCGTCGGGGGAAAAGCGGTTCGGTTTACCCCCAAAGGCACAAAAAAGGCCGTTTCCCCGTTTGCGGAAACGGAGGGGAATCAGGTAGGCCGAGTGGATGCCGCTGCGGATGAAGTCGGCTCGACTGCGTGCCGACAGGTGCCGGTGGTTATCGGGATTCCCGATTTCCAGGCAAAGGGGCGAAGCCTGCTTGAACACCCGTGTGCCGACCGGAGAGAGGATCGTACGGATGTCTCCGCCCGGCGGAAAAAGCTCCGCTCCCAGGCCGCGGGCGGTTTGAAAGCGCAACGGTCCCTCCCCTTCCAAAACGGCGATGGCCACACCGTCGGCGGCGGTGGCGCAAACCGCTTCGGCCAGGGTTGCCAGGAAGCAGGGCAAGGAAGGATCGTTGCCGAGCTTGGCGAGATGTGAAAAAACAGTCAGAGACGGATGCGAAAAACCGGACGCCTGGGTCACCCCCGACAGGGAAAATGTTACAGATTCTACATGTATTTTAGGTCAAAAAAAGTGTCTTGACAAGACTTTGCTGCAAAAAGCACATAAAAAAAAGCAATTTGCGATTAGCCAGACTTCCGACCTGGGTTACTGGCCTGGTCCAAGGCCTGGCCCACGTTACGGGCCAGGGACGGTGATTCTCACGGTATTTTTTTATGGCAGGTCAGGGAAAAGAAGGATTCGGCCCAGCCTTGGCGAATTTGTGGGGCTAAGTGGTGCGAAGTGGTGGAAAGAGGGACCAATTCGTGTTCTTGGGTGAGCACCAACACGTCATCGACGAAAAAGGGAGGATCTTCATTCCCGCTTCCTTGCGCGAGGAGTTGGGGGAACGTTTCGTGTTGGCCAAGGGGTTTGATCACTGTCTTTTTCTTTACCCGGCCTTGGAGTGGGAGCATTTGGGCGAAAAACTGCGGGAACTTCCCTTCACCAAGGCCGATGTGCGGTCCTTCGTGCGCCTGTTTTTCGCCAGCGCCTCGGTGGGGGAAACGGATCGGCAGGGAAGGGTTTTGGTACAACCCGGCTTGCGTCGGCACGCTTCCCTGGAGAAGGAGGTGACCGTGATCGGCGTGTACAACCGGGTGGAAATCTGGGATCGGCGGATCTGGGAAGAATACAGCCAGGGAGCGGCTGCTTCCTTCGAGGACGTGGCGGAGCGGATCATGGGGCCGGGCGGAAACTGAAGGCTATGAATTATCACCACGAAACAGTTCTCCTGGCGGAAGTATTGCGCTACCTGGCTCCACGTCCGGACGGCATCTACGTGGATTGCACCGCCGGAGGTGGGGGGCACTCTCAGGCCATTGCGGCGGTTTTGGGACCGGATGGGCGACTGGTGGCCTTGGACAGGGATCCGGCGGCGGTGGAGGCGACCAGAGAGCGGTTGAAACCGTTCGGAGAGCGGGTTGCCGTATTCCGCCGCTCCTTTGGAGCACTGGAAGAAGTCTTGGGGGAGGTCGGTTTGGGGAAGGTTGACGGGGTTATCTTCGATCTTGGCGTTTCCTCTCCCCAACTGGATGAACCCTGGCGGGGGTTCTCTTACCGGCAGGACGGCCCTTTGGATATGCGCATGGACTCCGGTCTGGGCCGGACCGCGGCCGACTTGGTGAACGGCCTGCCGGAAAGAGACCTGGCCGCGATCATCCGGCGGTACGGAGAGGACCCCTTCGCCGGCAGGATCGCACGGGCTATCGTGCGGGAACGGGTTAAGGAGCCCTTTCGGACCACCCTGCGGTTGGCCGAGACGGTGCGGGAAGCCGTGCCCCACCAAGCGCGAAGGGAAGGTGGACATCCGGCCAGGCGGACTTTCCAAGCTTTAAGGATCGTCGTCAACGACGAATTGGAACAGCTTGAGACGGGTTTGGAGGCAGCCCTGCGGTTGGTTTTACCCGGGGGAAGGGTGGTCGTTATTTCATTCCACTCATTGGAAGATCGGATCGTCAAAAAAACCTTCCGGCGGGGGGTAAATCCCTGCCGGTGCCCTCCGCGCATGCCCTGTGTCTGCGGTTTGCAGCCCACGCTCAAGTTGCTCACTTCCAGGCTGATTCGTCCGGCTGAGGCGGAGGTGGCGGTTAATTTCCGATCCCGGGGGGCCAAACTGAGGGCGGCCCTGGTTCTATAATCCCGGTTGGCGCTTGCGCGTTGAACGCTTGCTCGTCGCGCGGTAATTGGAATTTAGGGGTTATCGTAATTGCTCGGTAAGGGGGGGAATATGCTTGCTAGTGGCCCGCCGGCTGGATGAAGAACCATATTTGCCTGAGGTTGAGACTCCGGAAGTTGCTCCCGGGGGACGCAGGGATCCGTGGCGTAAACCGGGGAAAGAACGGCGTTTCCTGTTGCGCTACCTGGCGGACTTGGGCCTGATCCTGGCTTTAGCCGTCTTGGTGTTGTCCAGGAACATGGTCTTGGAGTCGCAAAATTATCGTTTGGACCGCATTAACCAGGCTCTGACATTCGCCAGGGCTCAGAATCAACTCCTCTCGGCGGAACTGGCCCGGCAAGAGAGCACGGCCAATCTGCTGTCGTCACGGGCGGCCGCAAGGCTGGCGCCGGCCGAGGTGGTTGTGCTACCCGCCACGGCGGTGCGTGGTGGGCTGTGGGGGAAAGGGGCTTGAAAGAGACCGGGAATCGCGGTGGGGGTGGGCGGAGCGATCGGATCGGCCGTGGCCGGCGGGACCAACGGCAGGAGTTGGTGATCCGAAATGGAACCACCGGGAATCGGTGCCCGGAAGCGGGTTTTGGCGTTTCTTTTTGCAACAGTCCTATTCAGTGGTATCCTGTTGTTGAGGGTCGGTTGGTTGGAGAGTTATCACGGTCAGAACTTACTGGAAAAAGCCCTGCGGGTTCGCCTGCGGGCGGTGCCGGTGCAGGCCCCTCGGGGGGCTATTCTGGACCGGGAGGGGAGGGTGTTGGCCACTTCCCTCGGAGGTTTTGGAATATATGGTGTTCCTGCGCAGATATCCGACAAAGTCGGGGCGGCTCGAACCTTATCCGGCATCCTGGACACCCCGGCTGCGGGGCTCTTGTCCCGTCTCGGGCAATCTGCGGCGGTGGTCTGGCTCAAGCGGCATGCCTCTTCGGCGCTCGTCCTGCGGGTGCGCAAAGCCGGTTTGCCGGGGATAGGGGTGGTGCCGGAAGCGAAACGATTCTATCCGGGTGGAACCCTGGCTTCCCAGGTAATTGGTTTTGCCGGCAGCGACAACCAGGGCTTGGAAGGGATCGAGTTGTCCGCCGACCGTTATCTCACCGGCAAGGCCGGGGCCGTCCGGGTGGAGATGGACGCTTTGAACCGTCAGATGCCTTGGGCGGTGCATACCTATACTCCACCGGTGCCCGGAGACACCGTGGTCCTGTCCCTGGATGCCCACTTGCAACTGATCGCCGAACGGGCGGCCCGTCAAGCTCAAGACGCGACCGGCGCCGCCGGAGTGAGCATCTTGATTATGAATCCAAAAAGCGGCGGAATTCTGGCCTTGGCCAACCGTCCGGCTTATAATCCAAACACCTATTGGGAATATCCTCCCAAGGACTGGAGAGATCCGGTGGTGTCCGACACCTTTCCACCGGGTTCCACTTTCAAGCCAATCACCCTGGCCGCTGCTTTGCAGGAGAAGGTGGTGAACGCGAACAGCCGGTTTTATGATCCCGGTTACACCAAGGTAACTGGAATTCCCATCCGGTGCTGGAAAGACGGGGGGCACGGCAGCGTCGATTTGGCTCAGGTTGTGGCCAATTCCTGCAACGTCGGCTTTGTGGCGATGGGGGAGAAACTGGGAACGCCGACCTTCTACCGTTACCTGAGGGCTTTTGGGTTATTGAACCGTTCGGGGGTGGACCTTCCCGGCGAGACCAGGAGCATTTACCCCCCGGAGAAAAACGTCCGTCCGGTGGACCTGGCGGTCATGGCCTTCGGGCAGACTTTGGCGGTGACCCCCCTGCAACTCCTGACGGCCATTTGCGCCATCGCCAACGGAGGAGAGATGGTTCGCCCCCACGTGATCAGGGAGGTGCTTTCTCCGGTGGGAAAGGTGGTGAAACCACCCGGACGGGAAATGATCCGTCGGGTGCTCTCGCCGGGGGTGGCCAAAGAGGTCACTTCCCTTTTGGTCGGCGTGATGGCCGGAACGGGCAAAAAGGCTGCCGTTCCCGGCTATGTTTTGGCAGGCAAGACCGGGACGGCTCAGGCGGTGGTGAACGGGCGGTACGTGGAGGGACAGTACATCGCCAATTTCGTCGGTTTCGGCCCGGTACCCAACCCCAGGCTTGCAGTATTGGTGGTTATTCATCGACCGGTGGGAGAATATTACGGAGGACAAATCGCCGCGCCGGTGTTTGCCCGGGTGATGGAAGAAGCCTTGAATTATTTGAAGATCAAGCCGAACGTTCCGGTGGCAACCAAAACGGGTTAGGCGAATCGGCCGGGGGCAGCCCAAATGGGTGAAGGAGCGCTGGGAGGTGAAGGACTTGGCCGACGGAAAACCGAGGGTAAAACTGCTGAGGGAATTGTGGCCGATTCCCTCTCGGCTCTCGGCGGCCGGTGCCGTGCCGGTCCGGGGGATCGCCTACGACTCCAGGCGGGTGGAAAAAGGGGATTTGTTCGTTGCCGTCAGGGGGATGCTGCATGACGGCCATACCTTTTTACCGCAGGCCGTGGCCAACGGCGCCGTGGTGGTGGTGGTGGAGGAGGAAACCCCCGGCTTGACCGTGCCCCAATTGTTGGTGGAAAATTCCCGCCGGGCGCTTGGCTCTTTGGCGGCGGCGTTTTTCGAACAGCCTTCACGGAAATTGCGGGTGGCGGGGGTCACCGGGACCAACGGCAAGACCACCACCGCTGGGCTCCTGCGCGTCATTTTGGAAGCCTCCGGCGAGAGCACGGGACTGATCGGTACGGTGGAAACCGTCGTGGGTGGGAAGCGGGAACGGCCGGAACGGACGACCCCGGAGTCGGCCGATCTGCAACGTCTCCTGGCCAAGATGGTGGACGCCCAAGACACGTCCGTGGTTATGGAGGTTTCCTCCCATGCGCTGGCCCTGAGCAGGGTGGAAGCCTGCGAGTTTGACTTGGCCGTTTTCACCAACCTGACCCAGGACCACCTGGATTTTCACCGTACCCTGGAACATTATCGTCAGGCCAAAGGTAAGCTTTTTTCCGCCCTGGCGCCGGCAGCCGGGCATGGCTCCGGTGCCGAGAGTCCGTCGGCCTTCTCCCGCAAGGCTTACCCACGGGGAGCCGCCCTCAACCTCGATGATGCCAGCAGCCAATATTTCTACGGAATCACCCGGGTTCCCGTCGTGTTTTACGGCTTCTCCCCGCAGGCGACGGTGAGGGCCGAAGCCCTGGAACTGGGCACGGATTCTTCGTCTTTCACCCTGATCCTGCCGGGAGGCGAAAGCAGGGTGAACTTGAGGATTCCGGGCCGCTTCAACGTGGCCAACGCTATGGCCGCCGCCGCCGCGGCGCATCTGGCCGGAATTTCCCCGGAAGTGATCGTGGCCGGCTTGGAGGGATTCGCCGGGGTGCCCGGTAGGATGGAACGGGTGCTGGGGGGGCAGGAATTCACGGTTCTGGTGGACTACGCCCATACCCCGGACGGATTGGAAAAAGTCCTGACCGCGGTGCGAGAATTGGCCAAAGGTCGGGTGATCGCTGTCTTTGGGTGCGGCGGCGACCGGGACCGGGGTAAGCGCCCCCTGATGGGTGGGATCGCGGCCCGTCTGGCTGATTTTACGTTTTTGACCTCCGACAACCCCAGGTCGGAAGAACCGCTGGCCATTCTGGCCGAAGTGGAAGGCGGCTTTCGGGGGACGGGAAAAGGCGGCTACGCCGTGGTGGAGGACCGATCACAGGCGATCCGGGCGGCGATGGAAATGGCTCGGGGAGAGGACGTGGTGGTTATCGCCGGCAAGGGACACGAGGGATACCAGTTGTTCAGTGATCGGCGAGTGCCGTTCAATGACGTCCAGGTGGCGACGTTGGAACTGCGGCGGCTGGCGGGAGTGCGATGAAGGAGCGGAGGGGACTGTTCACGGTTGGTGCGGCCGCCGAACTTGCCGGGGGGCGGATTCTGGCGGGGGCTCCGGGCACGGAGCGGGCATGGATCGGGGGAGTGACCGTGGACAGCCGGACGGTGGCGGGCGGCGATCTCTTTGTGGCCCTGCCCGGCGAACGCACCGACGGGCACGTCTTTGCCCAAGCCGCCTGCGCGGACGGGGCAGTTGCGGTCATGGCCAATCAGCCTTTGGATGTTGCCTGTCCCCTGATCCTGGTCCGGGACACGGGAAAAGCCCTATTGGATCTGGCTGCCGGTTACCGTCGCCGGTTTCCCGTCCGGGTGGTGGGAATAACCGGGAGTGTGGGAAAAACAACCACCAAGGATCTGTGCGCCCAGGTGTTGGGGGAAGGATTCCGGGTGCTGAAAAACCGTGGAAATTACAATTCGCAAATCGGTCTTCCCCTGACCATGTTCAGCTTGGACGATTCCCACCAAATGGCCGTACTGGAGATGGGGATGCGGGGGAAGGGAGAAATAAGAGATTTGGCCCTGGCGGCCCGACCGGAGGTGGGAGTGATCACCAACGTGGGCGAAAGTCACCTTGGTCTGCTCGGCTCACGGGAGGCCATCGCCGCGGCCAAGGGTGAACTGTTGGAGCAATTGCCGCAGGCCGGTTTGGCGGTTTTGAACGGGGATGATCCCTACCTGCGGGCCATGGCCACCCGCACTCCCTGTCCGGTCATCCTCTTCGGCTTTGATGAAGGCAGTGAAGTGCGGGCCGAAACCCTGCACTTTCAAGGCGTGGCGGGCACGCTTTTCCGCTTGGTAACCCCCGGCGGCGCGGTGGAGGTGAAAATCAAGGCCATCGGACGGGTGGGCGTGGAAAACGCTCTGGCGGCGGCTGCGGTCGGCCACCACTTCGGTTTGTCTCCGACGCAAATTGCGGCGGGACTGGCGGCCTTCGCCCCCTCCGGGATGAGAGGGGAAGTGGTTCAATTGGGGGAAATTCTGTTGGTGGACGATTGTTACAATGCCAGTCCTCGCTCGATGCGGGCGGCTTTGGAAAGCCTGAGTTTCCTGGGTCGCAACGGGTTGCCGGAACGCCGTCGGGTGGCCGTCTTGGGCGACATGTTGGAGTTGGGTTCCCTGGGGCCGGAATATCACTGGAGTGTTGGGGATAAGGCGGCTGCCCATTGCGACCTGCTCTTGGTTTTGGGGCAAGAGGCGCGCCGAATCGGGGAGGGCGCCCTGGCGGCGGGGATGGAAAAGAGCCTGGTTTTTTTCTGTGCCGACCTGGAGGAGGTGACCACCAGGGTGCGAGCCCAAGTGCGCAGCGGGGACGTGGTGTTGGTGAAAGGTTCGCGCGCCTTGGGGATGGAGAAGGTCAGTCAGGCAATTCGGGAGGACTGGGATGCTCAGGGTAGTTCGCAGTAGCGGGGGAGAACGTCCGGTGACGATGGAAGGGTCTGCCCGCGCACAATGCCCCTTCATCTGGACCGTGGCGCAGGTGGGTTTGGCGCCGAGGAACGGCGGCGAGGGCAGGGAACAGACCTCAAGCGTGGCGCCGAAACCGCTTGTGGCGCCGAAACCGCTTGTGGCGCCGATTGCCGTCGCTGAATACCTTGGCGCGACTGTGAAATGGTCGGTGGAGAGTGAAGCAGAGGCATCCCATCCGATCAGCCGCGGAGTGCATCAAGGCCGTGAACTTCACTCCCCCTTTGATGGCCAGTTTTCCGCCGGACGCGGCTACCGTGCTGTAAAGGTGGCTCATAGTTGATCGGCACTGGATTTTCTTATTACGCCGCTTTTCTGGTTGCCTTCGCCGTTGCGTTTCTCTTGGGGCCGCTCCTGATCCCCCTCTTGCGCCGTTTGAAATTCGGCCAAAGCGTCAGGGAGTCTGGGCCGGAAGCCCACCGGGTGAAGGTTGGAACCCCGGCCATGGGAGGAATCCTCTTCCTGGCCGGGTTGACCGTGGCGGTGGTTGTGTTGTTTCCCGGACGACAGAGCATCCTGGTCCTGGTGGTCAGTCTCGGCCTGGGCGCCATCGGGTTCGTCGATGATTTCCTGAAGGCGGTGCGCCGGAAGAGCCTGGGATTGCGGGCCAGGGAAAAGCTACTGATCCAAGGGATCATCGGGGTTGTGCTGTCCGTGGGCGCCCAGGCGCTGGGGGTGGGCACGGCGGTCCGGGTGCCTTTCACCGAGGTGTTCCTCCATTTGGGCTTCTTTTGGCCTTTCGTGGTGGTTTTCATTTTGGTGGGGACGGCCAACGCGGTCAATCTGACCGATGGTTTGGATGGTCTGGCCGGTGGACTGACCATCATCGCCCTGGCCTTCTTCGTGCTGGTGGGGAATCCGGACCTTTCCAGATCGGCTTTGGCCCTGATGGGTGGCTTGGTTGGCTTTCTGTGGTTCAACCTTCATCCGGCCAAGGTTTTCATGGGGGACACCGGGTCACTGGCGTTGGGTGGAGCCCTGGCGGCCATCGCCGTGCTTTCGGGCACCGAGCTATACCTGCCCATCATCGGCGGGATTTTCCTGGTTGAGACCCTTTCGGTGATTTTGCAGGTGTTTTTTTTCCGGTGGCTTGGCCGGCGGATCCTGCGAATGAGTCCGTTGCACCATCATTTTGAACTTGCTGGTTGGTCGGAAAGGCGGGTGGTGGTGCGTTTTTGGCTGGCCGGTTTGGCGCTCGCGATCTTCGGATATCTTGGTTGGAGGTGAAGCCATGCGGACGGCGGCGGCGCGCGATAGGCTGAAACCGATCGATCTGCCCCTTTTCCTGGCGGTTTTAACCCTGATGGGGATCGGTTTGGTCATGGTTCTGTCGGCGAGTTCGGTGGAAGCGCTGGCTGTCTTCAAAAACCCCTATTATTTCTTCGAGCGGCAGAGTATCTGGGCGGTGCTGGGTCTCATTGGGCTATTCTTCGCCTCCCGCCTGGATTACCACCGTTGGCGCATTCTGGCTCTGCCGGGATTTGGAGCCACGCTTATCCTCCTGACCATGGTTCTGGTTCCGGGAATTGGGCGCAATGTCAACGGAGCCAGACGTTGGATCGGCCTCGGCCCACTCACCCTGCAACCTTCAGAGGTTTTGAAATTTGCCCTGATCCTTCTTTTTGCCTACACTCTCTCCCGCAGCCGCTCGCTCTCCCCCAGGACCATCCTGGTTCACCTGGGGTTTCTTGGGGTGAGCTTGGGCTTGGTGATGCTGCAGCCGGATTTGGGCACGTCCATCGCCGTTGGAGTTACGGCGGTGGCCATGTTGTACGCCGCCGGAATGCGGCCCCTGCACCTTGTGCTCTTGGGAGCGGCAAGCATACCCGTGGTTTTTGCGCTGATTTTCAGCGAGCCGTACCGAAAAACACGTTTTCTGGCCTTCCTAAACCCATGGAAGGATCCGCTGGGCTCCGGGCACCAGATCATCCAAGGACTTTACGCCCTGGGTTCGGGCGGTCTTCTCGGAGTTGGTCTGGGGGAGAGCAGGCTGAAGTATTTTTATTTGCCGGAGCAGCATACCGATTTTATTTTTTCTATTATCGCTGAAGAAACAGGATTTTTAGGTGCAAGCGTTGTAATTATGTTATTTTTATTATCATTTAAGAAGTAGTTTATAACATATTTATCACATTTAGATTATGATATATAAACAATGTTAATTACAAGATGCATCACTCAAGAGCATCATTATGGGTTCTAATATTATGATGAAATTGAATACTTTAACTCAAAATCTTAAGATAATGAATAGAGAATGTCTAATATCAAAACCGTATTA
>JAJZBP010000049.1 GCA_021798855.1 Bacillota bacterium | reverse complement strand
TTGAAATGCCTGGTGAATCGCCCGCACTGCCTGGTGCACCTGGGAGGAGCGGATCAGGCAGGAGATCTTGATCTCCGAGGTGCTGATCATCTCGATGTTGATCTTTTCCCTCGCCAACGCCTCGAACATCCTGGACGCCACCCCGGGATTGGTGGCCATACCCGCGCCGATCACCGAAACCTTGGCCACGTTTTCCTTGCAGATCACCCCTTTGGCCGAAAGTTCCACCGCCATTCGCTGCGCCGTTTCCTTGGCCAGGGCCAGATCGTCGCGCAGGACGGTGAAGCACAGATCGGTTACGTTCTCCCGGTTGACGCTCTGAATGATCATGTCAACGTTGATGTTGTCCTTGGCCAGAGCCTGAAACACCTGATAGGCAACGCCGGGACGGTCCGGCACGTCGATCAAGCAAAGTTTGGCCGCCTGAGCATCGAAGGCAACCCCCGTAACCTCCCGCACCTTTTGCAGGTTCCCCACCTCCTTGATCAAAGTGCCCCGGTCCCGGCTGAAGGTGGATCGGGCGTGGATGACCACGCCGTGACGCTTCGCGTATTCCACCGCTCGCCCCTGCAACACCTGGGCGCCGAGGCTGGCCATCTCCAGCATTTCCTCGTAGGAAAGCTCGTCCAATTTCCTGGCTTGCGGAACGACCCTCGGGTCGGCGGTGTACACCCCGTTCACGTCACTGTAGATTTCGCATTCCGCAGCCCCCAAGGCCGCCGCCAGAGCCACCGCGCTGACGTCCGACCCGCCCCGGCCCAACGTGGTTATTTCCTTTTGGGAGTTGATCCCCTGGAAACCGGCAACCACCACCACCCGCCCGTTCTCCAAGTCCCGGTTGATTCTCTTCGGGTCGATGCCGTCGATCCTGGCCTTGCGGTGCGCCCCGTCGGTGTGGATCCCAGCCTGCCAACCCGTGTAGGAAATCGCGTCCACGCCCAACTCCCCCAGGGCCATACTCATCAGTGCCACCGACATCTGCTCCCCCGTGGAGAGCAGCATATCGATCTCCCGCGGGGACGGTCGCTGGGTGACGGCCGCCGTCAGGTCCAGGAGGTGATCGGTGGTGTCTCCCATGGCCGAAAGCACCACCACGATTTTACGGTCAGGTCCGCAGCTCTCGGCGACTCGGCGGGCCACCCCTTTGAGCTTCCCGGGGTCGGCCACGG
Source organism: Bacillota bacterium (assembly GCA_021798855.1). Classification (GTDB taxonomy): domain Bacteria; phylum Bacillota; class Sulfobacillia; order JAJZIM01; family JAJZBP01; genus JAJZBP01. Next base: position 10,174 of record JAJZBP010000049.1, on the reverse strand, counting down.
AACTTCCGCCAAATTTCTGAACCACCAGTTCCATTGTTCATACCCCTCAAGTCTTTAACATTTAACTTATGCTGACCGTGGCCCCTTGCGGGGTTGGACACAATATCCTGGTGGCACAACCGACTCCCTTTTGTCGGAAAGCACCTTCCATGGCTTCCCCGACCTTTGCCCCATCATTCTTTCGGATCAGGGCCAGCACCGATGACCCGGCCCCACTCAAAAAAGCCCCCAGAGCGCCGACCTCCAAGGCCGCGGTCACCGCCTCCCGGAACCCCGGCAACAGTTTTTCCCGATACGGTTGGTGCAGGCGATCCATCGTTGCTTCCCGCAGGAGATCCAGCCTGCCGGTAGTTACGGCCGCCACCAATAAAGCCGCCCTTCCCGTGTTGAAGACGGCATCGGCCAGCGGAACCTTCTCCGGCAACACCGCCCGGGCCCTGGCGGTCGGCATGGGCACGGTGGGAATCGCCGCCACGGCCCCCAGTTCCAGCGGAGGTTCCAACCGCAGGCAACCGTAACCACGTTCGTTGCGCCAGCTGATGGTCATGCCGCCGCACAGAGCCGGAGCCACGTTGTCGGCGTGACCCTCCAGGGAGGCGGCCAGGTTCAAGGCTTCTTCCGCACTCATTCCTCCGCCCGTCAACCCGTCGGCCGCCAAGATCCCCCCGACCACGGCCGTGGCGCTGGAACCCAATCCTCTGGCCAACGGGATGGAACTGACGATCCGCACCCGCAACCCCGGAGGCCGGCCACCCCGTTGCCTAAAGACCAAATCCGCGGCCCGCAGGGCCAGGTTGCTCCAATCGGCGGTCAGGCTGCCGGCCCCTTCACCTTCCAGGAGCACCTCCAGCGTTCCCGGCTCCGCCCGGTCCATTTCCACCCGGTTGTACAGGTTCAGAGCCAATCCCAGCGTGTCGAAACCGGGTCCCAGGTTGGCGCTGGTCGCCGGCACCGTTACCGCGATCAATTTTCGGTTTCCCTCTCCAGGAACCCTTCCAAGGCCTCTCGAGACGCCGGCAGGACCGTCGGTTCCGCCGAAAGGCGAATGGCGATCTCCGGATCCTTGAGGCCGTGGCCGGTGAGAACGGCCACCACCGTGGCTCCCTCCGGCAACGCACCCCGTTTTTCCGCACGGAGGAGTCCGGCCACCGGCGCCGCGGAGGCCGGTTCGGCAAAAACGCCGACCTTTCGGGCCAGGAGGTGGTATGCCTCCAGAATTTCAGCGTCGCTGACGGCCTCGATCATCCCGTCTGATTCCCGCAACGCCTTGACGGCCCCTTCCCAACTCGCCGGACGCCCAATCCGGATGGCGGTCGCCACCGTCTCGGGCGCCTCCACCGGATGTCCGAGGACCAGTGGCGCCGCCCCGGCCGCCTGGAACCCCAGCAGGTGGGGGAGCTTAACCGCGGGCTGATCCTCCCGGTATCGACAAAAGCCCATCCAGTAGGCGGTTATGTTTCCCGCGTTCCCCACCGGCAGGGCCAGGTGGGTGGGAACCGCTCCCAGTTGCCCGATAATCTCCAGGGCGGCCGTCTTTTGCCCTTCCAACCGGAAAGGATTGACCGAGTTGACCAGAACCACGTCTTCCCGAGATGCGGCCACCTCCCGCACCAAACGAAGGGCCGCATCGAAATTTCCCTGTAAGGAGATGACCTTGGCTCCGTGGGTAAGTGCTTGAGCCAGTTTGCCGCGGGCGATGGTTCCTTGCGGCACCACCACCACGCAGGAAATCCCCGCCCGCGCGGCGTAGGCGGCGGCGGACGCCGAGGTGTTGCCCGTGGAGGCGCAGATGACGGCGCGCGCCCCCTCTTCCACGGCTTTACTCACGGCCATGGTCATTCCCCGGTCCTTGAACGAGCCGGTGGGATTGAGACCCTCGTATTTCAGGAAAAGTTGTTTCCCCTCCCCCAACAGACCCGGAGCCGGAATCAGCGGAGTATTACCTTCCAAAAGGGTCACCACCGGGGTGTTGGAGGTTACGGGTAGAAATCCCCGGTAAGTTTCGATTACCCCTGCCCATTGCAAGCTCATACGCCGACGAGTGCCAAAGGCCCATCTGCGGCGTTATTTCCTTGGAGAGAGAAACGGCAAGCTGTTTTCTCCCAAACCGCAAACCTCTCCCAACGTGCCCCCGGGACATCCGAGGGCCTCCCCTCTCCCGCCCAATGGGGACGGCGGAGCCCCCTCCCACCTTGCCTCTGGACCTTTTTGACCCGGCTCCGCCCTCCTCCCCAACAAACCAACTTATTTCCCATTCCTTTCATACCACTCCTTCGATCCGGATGAGATTCAAGATTCCCGTCACCACCGCCAGTTGCCGCAGTTCGGCCACCGCCGCCTGCACATCCTTTTCCCGCGCCCGATGAGTGATCAACACCAATTCGGCCTGATCCCCCTGGGTCAATTTTTGCAGGACGGAGGTCAGGCTGACCCCCTGATCTCCCAAAGCTTGAGCCACCCTGGCCAAGACACCGGGCCGGTCGAACACGGCCAAGCGCAGGTAGTAGCCGGTGCTGACTTCGCTCATGTGCCGGCAGGACAACTCCCGGTGGCAGGTGCAGGAGACGGCCCTGCCGCCGCTGCGCAGGTTGCGCGCCGCCGCCACCACATCTCCCAGGATGGCGCTCGCCGTCGGTTTCCCCCCGGCTCCCCGTCCGTAGAACATGGCTTCCCCCAAGGGTTCGGCATCGACATAGATGGCGTTGAAAGCATCACTGACCGCGGCCAACGGATGATCCTGGGGCAGGAAGGTGGGATGCACCCTCACCTCCAGCCCTTCGTCACCCTCCTTGGCAATGGCCAGGAGTTTTACACTCCAACCCAGTTCCCTGGCGTATTGGATATCCCGCGCGGTCACCCGTTCGATTCCCTCCGTGTAGACCTGGTTCGGCGTCACCCTCGACCCGAAGGCAATGGAGGCCAGGATGGCCAGCTTGCGGGCGGCGTCGTGCCCCTCAACGTCGGCTGAGGGATCGGCCTCCGCGTATCCCTTGGCCTGGGCATCCTCCAGAGCCGGGGCAAAATCCCAGCCTTCGTGGGTCATTTTGGAAAGGATGTAGTTCGTGGTTCCGTTGACGATGCCGATGAGGGAACGGATGCGGTTGGCGGCCAAACTTTCCTTCAACGCGTAAATGATCGGTATGCCGCCGCAAACGCTGGCCTCAAAGAAAATGTCGGCACGCCCCACGTCGCCGGCCCGGAATATTTCCTGACCGCAACTGGACATCACTTCCTTGTTGGCCGTGATCACCGTTTTGCCCCGCCGCAGTGCTTCCAGGATGTAATGGCGGGCCGGATCCATTCCGCCCATCACTTCCACCACGATCCTGATGTCCGGATCGTCCAACACTTCAAATGGATCGACCGTCAGCCGCCGCGCATCGTCCCGGTGTTTTCCGGGATGGCGCACCAGAATGCGTTTGATGGCCAAGGGACCGCCGGCGCGGCGTTCAATCCAATCCCTGTTCTCCTCCAGCATTTGCTCCGCCGCTTTACCGACGGTGCCGAAGCCCAAAAGGCCGATTTGCAGCGGTGAATCTCCCGTATATTCCCTGATCGACATTGATGTTTCCTCCCCGCCGGCCAAATGCCTGCTGGAAATGCCCGCCGCCGGCGTTGCTGCCCACCGATATTTTAGAAAAGCCGACGGTTGGAGCGGCGTCGGCTTTCCGTCAACTCCTTCGCGAAAGGGATGCCCTTCTCCTCCCCGTGCCGGGGGCGCCGACGGCAACCGCGTGTTCCTGAAAGCGGCCGTTTGCAGCCGTTTCGGGGATCTGGCAAAAAAAACGCAGCTTGCCATCGTTGTTGGGTACTGGTGGTTGAGAACGGCAGGCCGTTCTCCGCCGAACCGGGAGCCTCCCCCTCCTTGCATCCGGGCCTTTTGCGCAAATCCGGGCTTTTGCGACGCCCGCAGACTTCCACCCCCGCGGCAACCACCTTTGCTAATTCGCTTTTGCACTATCTTTTCCTTCATCCCCCCCGGCAACAAAAAAGCCGGCTGTTTTCAAAACCGGCTTTTTTCTCAGATAATGATACAGATCAGTCCGCCGCTGCCTTCGTTGACGATCCTTTGGATGGTCTCCTGCAATTTTTGCTGGGCGTTCTCCGGCATTTGGAACAGCTTATTTTGGATTCCCTCCCGAACCAAATCGTGCAGCGACTTGCCGAAGATCTCCGATTTCCATAACTTGGACGGATCGTCCTCAAACCGCTCCAACAGGTAATGCATCAACTCCTCGCACTGGTGTTCGGTGCCGATCACCGGCGTTACCTCCGTATTGATGTCCGCCCGGATCAGGTGGATGGAGGGCGCCGCCGCCCTGAGTTTCACCCCAAAACGGTTGCCCTGCCGAATCAGTTCCGGTTCTTCGAAGATCATCTCCTCCAACACCGGCGGCACCAGGCCGTAGCCGGAAGAGCGCACATCCCTGAGGCCGTCGGCCACCTTGTCGTATTCCCGCTTGGCGTGCACCAGGTCGCGCATCATCCGGACGATAACTTCCTTGCCCGTCACCTCGTTGCCGCTCATCTCGCTCAACACCTGATAAAACACGGTTTCCGGAGCGGTCAGGTCGATGGTGGCCACTCCACTCCCCAGGTCCATCCGGCGCAGGATCACATCCTCGGCCACGTCCAACTCCTGCAGGATGGCCATCGCCGGATCCACGTCGCGCAGACGCCTGATCCCGGCGTTGGCCTCGCCGGTGGCCTCCTCGAACTTGAGCCGCAGCCAATGGCTTGTTTCCAACTCTTCCACCCAGGCCGGCAGGTTGATCACCACTTCCCGCACCGGGAACTGGTAGAGCACCTGTTCCAAAACCAGATACACGTCCTCGTTGGTGAGTTCGGCCACGTTGATCGGGATCACCGGGACGTCGTAATCCTTCTCCATTTGGCTGGCCAGGTCAACGGTTTCCTGGGCGTAGGGATTGCCGGTGTTCAGGACCACCACGAAAGGCTTGCCCAATTCCTGCAGTTCCCGGATCACCCGCTCCTCCGGCGCCAGGTAGTTTTCCCTGGCCAGGTCCGTCACGCTGCCGTCGCTCGTAACCACCACTCCGATGGTGGAATGGTCGGCGATGACCTTGCGCGTCCCCTCCTCCGCCGCCTGCTCGAAGGGAACGGCCTCCTCGTGCCAGGGAGTGTGCACCAACCTGGGCTGGCCGTCCTCCTCCTGATAACCCACGGCGCCCTCCACCGCGTAACCGACACAGTCCACCAACCGAACCCGAAAGGCGATTGTTTCCTTGAGCGCGATCTCCACGCCCTCGTCCGGAACGAACTTCGGTTCGGTCGTCATCACCATTTTCCCGTTTCCGCTCTGGGGCAGGGAATCCCGCGCCCTCTCCCGCTCGTTGGGGTCGGTGATATTCGGCAGAACCAAAAGCTCCATCGTCTTCTTGATGAAAGACGACTTCCCGGTTCGCACCGGACCGACGACCCCAAGGTAAATATCCCCGCCGGTGCGCTCGGCGATGTCCCGCACGACGTCAAACTTCTCCAATACCCTTCGCCTCCTCGCAGCCGACATAGATCAAAAATATCCGCCCGTTCCGCAGCCGTTTAATCTATATGTCCATCCCATGCAGATATTCCCTTTTTTGTTGGGGCCGCCTGGCGGCGGTCGCCGGGAACCGGAGCCCGTCCCCCTCCCCCACCCCCGTCCCCGCCGTTCCACGATCAAGCTCCTAATGCCTAACCCAACCATTATCCAGCAAAGCTATATTCGCCTTACAATCGAACAATAATTAGCCTTATTTGTTCTCCAACCACCTGCTGAGCCAATTTAACGGGATTTGAACTTTTTTATGCCAACAGTTAAGCTTGAATACATAACTTGGACAAGGAGGTCATCTGTTTGGCTTTACGTTTGCCGCGTTGGTTGTTGACCCTGTCTCTTTTTGCCGGTTTGCTCACCCTCAGCGCCCCCCTGGCGCAAGCCTCGTGGTATCTGCCCTCCACCCCGTCCCCATCCGCCGGAACCGTCGTCGCAACCCCCTGGTGGCTGTCCACCGGCACCGGGGCCGTTTCCGTGCCGACGTCGTCCGCCTCTGCCGCAACCGTCACGGCGACCCCCTGGTGGCGGTCCCCAGCCTCCGCCACCACTTCCTCCACGGTTCCCCCGTCCGGTTGGTTCAGCCAGCCGGCGGCCGCCTCCACCGCCCAGAACCAAAACGCCGGCGCTCAGGTCACCCAGATGCTGAACCTGATCAACCAATTCCGAGCCCAGGCCGGCGTCCCGCCCCTCACCCTGTCCTCCGGTCTCTCCCAGGTCGCCGCCATGAAGAGCCATGATATGGTTACCAACCACTATTTCAGTGATTTTTCGCCCACTTGGGGCGCCACCTTCAACCTGGAAGCCCAGCAGGGCCTTCCGGCCGGAGGCGCGGAAAACATCGCCGAGGCCAAGAGTGTTCAGTGGTCCATGTACCTCCTGGAAGCAAGCCAAGGCCACCGCGTCAACCTCCTGAATCCGGCCTACACCAAGGTCGGCCTCGGCATCGTCGACACCCCTTACGGAGTGGCCGTAACCCAACTGTTCCAATAAAACAAGAGAAGGGAGTGCCCCTCACGGGCGCTCCCCCTAGCCCTACGAAATGCCTGGGAATTGGGACGGCGGGGACGGCGGACAGACGAGCGGCGACACCGAACATGGCGACGGAGTGCACAAACCATAGGACGGCACCAGGAGTTGCGCCTGGAATACCGTTTTGAACACCTCGCAGACATCAACGCTGATGTTCACCAGGTTCCCGGAAATGCTGGTTACCGTGCAATTGGCGCTGATCTCACACTGGGTGCTGACGCCGGAAGGCGCGAAAAGGGTTATCGTCTTCAGTTGGCTCACCTGGAAAGCTCCGACGGACAACCCGGCCGCGCTGAGAACGTCCACGGTGCCGCTGACCACCACGTTGAACGTCAGGTTCATGAAGACCGGTGTGGCCGGAGGCGCCGGGTTGGGCGGCACCGGCGCGGGCGTGGAACTTACCAGGGTGCAACTGGTGCCGATGACGGTGCAACCGCCGGAAACCACCGTGCCGCTGATCGCCGGGGCAACGGTGGCCGTGGCCGCGAGAGTTTCCGCTTGGAAGCAGGAATCGTAGACCTTGGTGACCTCTATGCAAACGATCTCGGTGGGCGGCGGGCACCCACCGCTGGAACAAGGCCCGGGGGTAATCGAGGCCAATCTTCTCACGTCCATTTCTGACCTAAATCGCGAGCCTGGAACGTTTATATATTATGTGAACATCATCTCCAATGTCCGGCCGGGAAAAACAAAAAAGACTGGGAGGATCGGTCCTCCCGGTCTTTTTTGCGAAATTCGGCGCTAGGTCGGCCACCCTCCGGTGCCGGTGTACGAGGGAGGATCGGGCGGAAACTGGGGCGGCGGTACGGGCGGGCAGACGATGGGCGACACCGAGCAGGGTGACGGAGTGCAGAAACCGTAGGCCGGCACCAGAAGTTGGGCCAGGAAGACGGTCTTGAACACTTCGCACAGGTCAATGTTAATGTTCACGGTATTGCCCGATATGCTGGTGATCTGGCAATCCGCGGTGATCTCACACTGAGTGCTCACACCGGAGGGAGCGAACAGGGTCACCGTCTTCAGTTGACTGACCTGGAAGGATCCGGTGGACAGGCCCGCCGAACTGATCACGCCCACGGTTCCGCTGACCACCACGTTAAAGGTGAGGTTGAAGAAGAGAGGCGTGGCGGGCGGCGGCGGGTTCGGCGGCGAAGCCGCCGCCGTCGAACTGATCAAGGTGCAACTGGTTCCGGTAACGGTGCATCCACCCGAAACCACGGTCCCGCTGATCGCCGGAGAAACGGTGGCCGTGGCCGTAAGAATGTCCGCTTGGAAACAGGAATCGTAGACCTTGGTAACTTCAATGCAGACGATCTCGATGGGGGCCGGAACCCCCTGAGGAAACTCGCCAGGGCCGGTAACAACAGTGGTTCCCATTCATTATCACCTCATTTCTTTTTGGCCCAGGGTTTGGGCCGGTTACGCTTATAAATTATGGCAAACCAAGGCTTTTGGTGTTGACCTAACCGCTTTTCCCGACAAAAAAACAAAGGAAGTGAACCATCTCACTCCCTTTGTTTCCGGTCGCGCCGGTCAACCGCAGCATCCCCCGCCCTGACTCGCTCCCCAGGGGAAGGGGGACGGGGGCGGCACCGGGCAAAGCGGCGCCAAAACCGTCTTGAATTCCTCAAGCGCGTTGATGGTGACGTTCGCCACGTCGTTGAAGATGCCGTTGACGAAGCAGGCGGCGGCAACCCTACAACCGGTCCTGGCGCCGCTGGGGGCGAAGAGAACCACGTTCTTGAGGGTGGCCAATTGGAAAGTTCCGCTGGAAATCCCGCCCGCACTCGCAACCGTCACCACTCCGTTGATCACGATGCTGAAGGTTTGGGCCTGAAACTCCCCCGGCGGGCACGGAAAGGGTGGGCAAAAGGGCGCGGGCGCCGAATTGACCAAAGTGCAACTGGTGCCGGTCACGGTGCAGGAAACGGGCCGCGCGGGACCGCTTGTCGGCGGACTCACCGTCGCCTGGGTGGTGAAGACGTCCCTTTGGACACATTCGAATTCCCGAGGTGGAAATCCCCAGTCCATTCCCAAACTGCTTGGTCCAGCCAAAATCGTCTCACCTCGTTTTCCCCCCAATGGTTCCAATCATAAATTACGACGGACACCCACCATTGGTGCGGGGGAGATCCCGGGGCAAAGTAAAAAGCCAAGACGGCCTCGGTTTCCGGTTCAGTTGCACGCCTTGGGTGAAGCTATCCGCCGTTCCCGCCGCACGGCGCACACCGGCGACCCGGCCGGCGCGTGCCGCCAAGTCCGCGGCTCGTCAACACCACGCGGGCGCAAAAGCGGAAATTGCACCGGTGGAAGAGGTGGGCTGATTTCCAATACCCCCGTAACGTCCGTTTGCGTGGTGCCCGCTCCCGCAGCATCGGGACAACTCCCCGTTTCATTTCCCGTCCGACCGGGCGGGTAGTCGGCCTGGTCCATTCAGGGCTTGGAAAAGGGAAACCACACCGGTGGAACCAGTGACTTCTTGGACAGGACGAAGGAGAACGACTCCTTAAACCATTCCTTCAACACCATCACCCGCCTCTTGTCGTAGATGGTTCCAGCTTATGTGGTTCGCGGTGTCGCGGTGCGTCCCGTCCCGCCGGTCTCGTCCGCCAGGGGTCGTTCCATCAGGGCGCCGACCCCCTCGCCCGGGGAAAGTCCTCCGAAAAGCACACGCCAAACGACTTCCGCCACCGGCATCTGGATTCTGGTTTCCTCGGCCAGTGCCGCCGCCGCCTTGGCCGTCCGCACCCCCTCGATCACCATTGGCGTCCCGGCGATGATGTCCGCCGGCGTTCGGCCCCGCCCCAGTTCCATCCCGGCCCGGCGGTTTCGACTGTGAACGGAAGCGCAGGTCACCACCAGGTCTCCCAGCCCCGAAAGGCCGTAAAACGTGGCTTCCCTCGCCCCCAACGCCACCCCCAGCCTGGCCATTTCGGCCAGACCGCGGGTCAGCAGGGCGGCCTTGGCATTGTCTCCCAGGCCCAAACCCTCCGCCATCCCCGCCGCCAAGGCGATGACGTTCTTCAGACTCCCACCCAGTTCCACCCCGGCCACATCGGGGTTGGTGTAAACGCGCAGCTTGGCTTGCGCAAAAATTTCCTGCAAAAGAAAGGCCAATTCCGGTTCCGTCGCGGCCACCACCGTGGCCGCCGGCAGGCCCCGACCCACTTCCTCGGCATGGTTGGGTCCGGAGATCACCCCAACCGGTGGATCACCCAGGACGTCCCGCAAGACCCGCGACATCCGGACCCAGGTTCCCTCTTCCAACCCCTTGGTAGCCGAAACGGCCACCGCCCCCGGCGGCCAAAACGCGCCGGCCAGGCCGGCCACCTGACGCATCCCGTGGGACGGAACGGCGAAGAGCACCGTTTGGGCGTCTTCCAAGGCCTCGTCGATGCGGGCGGTCACCTTCACCCCCCCATTGAGGTAAACTCCCGGCAGGTAGCGCCTATTTTCCCGTGCTTTCTCCAACTCGGCGGCAAACTCCGCCCGCCTGGCCCAAAGGCTCACCTTCAGTCCCTTGCCCCCAAGCAGGATCGCCAAGGCCGTTCCCCAACCTCCGGCCCCGAGAACGGCAACCTTGTTTAT
>JAJZBP010000048.1 GCA_021798855.1 Bacillota bacterium | reverse complement strand
GGACGCGAGCCTTGCCCGGTAAACGGCGCCAAGGCCGCCCGCAACCACAAAAGGTCCTGGGACGGCGATTATTGATTAACCCAGGTTATATTTTTCGCGCAAACGCCGGGAGATCCGGCCCAGCAGGGCGTAGGAGCGCTCCACCGTGGCGGCGCCGTCGGCGTTGACAAGGCAACTTGGCGGGGGCGAGCCAGGCCCGGTCCAGCAGCAGGCCGTGGTCCACACCCTGGCGGCCCAGGTGGTCCCAGGCTTCCTGCCGGCGGCGGACCAGGGTGTTGTCGGCCTCAGGCTGCAACTCTTCGGTGAGGGTGGGGGTGATCCCCCAGCTCAGGATGCCGCCTCTTTCCACAGAAGGCCTGCAATTTCTTGGTGAGCGTTCGGTGGTGAAGATTTTTGCATTTAAAAGCCAATTTTTGTTTACACAGGCAACGCCAATTGCTATCATAAGATAGCAATTGGAGGGTATCGGAACGGTGGCAGGGGTGGTGCCGGTGGCGATGGAGGCCCGAGTTCGTGACTTTTTACTCCGCATAAAGTTCGCTGTGGCCACCGGGCGGTGGCTCTTGGCGGAGCGGGACAAAAACCTGTTCGCTTTGAGCGAGTTGGATTTGGTGGTGAATGATGTCCCCGGGATCCTCCAAGCCCCTACGGTTTGGGACTATGTGGGGGGACCGCTGGCGGATGACAAGGGCCAGCCCAAGGAATGGTGGGTATTTGGGCCGGCTCACTCCGGCAAGGACTTGTACGTGAAAATCAGCCTTAATGGGGCCGGGTATTGCGAAGTTTTGTCCATGCACTTGAAGGAGCGGAAGCTGACCCATCCGCTTAGGAGGGAAAAGGGATGAAAGTGCTGCGGTGGTATTGCCCGAACTGCGACGAGGATAAGGAGTTGGGCGTTGAACTTCGCGAACAGGCGGTGCGGGTGCGGGGAGAAGAAATGCGTGCCACCGTCGAAGGGCTGGTTTGCCCGGACTGCCAAAAGGATATTTTCCATCCGGAGTTGGACGGTCGCCTGCAGCAGGCGGCTTTGGAGCTTTACCGTGGGCACCATCGGCTTCTGAGACCGGAGGATATCCGTGGATTCCGGGGAAAATACGGTCTTTCCCAGCGGGCTTTGGCGCGTCTTTTGGGCTGGGGACTCATTACCATTCAGCGTTACGAGGCCGGGGCTTTGCAGGACGAAGCCCATGACACGGTGTTGCGCCAGTTGGAAGAGCCGGATTTCGTCCTGAGTCTGGTGGAGCGGTGTGGTGCGCGGCTTTCCGAACGGGAGAAGAAGATGGTTGGCGAGGCCGTTGCCGCCGCCGCGGCCGGAAAGGGAAAAAAGGAATCAGGCGACCTGTGGCGGGCGGCGCAGGTTTGGGCATCCGACCGCGCTCCAACGGGAAGTCCCGAACGTGGGTTTCGCGCTTTCGACCCGGAGCGGTTCGGGCAATTGGTTCTTTGGTTTGCCGCCCGCCATGGTGGGCTTTTCAAGACCAAGTTGGCCAAACTGCTTTGGTTGGTTGACTTTGCCCATTTCCGTCGGCATCGGATTTCGGTCAGTGGGCTGGCTTATGCCAGGGCACCGAACGGTCCGATGCCGGATGGTTTCCTCTTTCTCCTGGGGCTATTGGAAGCGCAGGGCGTGGTCGAAATCAATGAAGAAACGGTTGGAGCCTATCAGGGCGAGGTGATCAGATCCAAAGATTTTCCGCGGGCCGATGAGTTTTCGCCGGAGGAGAGGGATACTTTGGAACGAGTGGACGGGCGGTTCGGCGCGATGACCGCCTCAAGGTTGTCCGAATTGTCCCACCGCGAGCGAGCGTGGCTGGGCCGGGTGGACGGGGATTTAATCCCATACCCTGAGGCTGATGGGGTGGATTTCATGGAACGAATGTGGGATTAAAAGGCAATAGGAAGCGCGTTTTAACGTTGGTTTACTGCACCGGCAATCCGACGACTTCTGGTTTGAAGGCGGAAAACTGGTAAGTCCGCCGGGAAGGGGCGGGGGATGACGGTGCGCGGGTCGTGCGGCGGAGGATCAGGGAGTTGGCGGCCTCAGTCTGCAACTCTTGGCTGAGGGTGGGGGTGATCCCCCAGTTCAGGATGCCGCCTAGCGCGTAAATCTCCGGCGAGGGGTGGGCGGACGGGACGGAGGCGGGAGAAGAAGGGCTGCAACCTTTACGAAAAGGGGAGGACGAAGAAAAATGGGGTCATCCCTACGAGGTTAGGCCGCCCGGTTTTTCAAATGGCTGTCAATATCAGCTAATTTTAGGCAGGCAAGATCGTTCGGCCAGGGAAAGGCCGGTAAGTTGGCATTTAAGCTGTCATCACGGCGGAAACGACCGCCGGTTAACCTCGTGCTATAATAGTGGCAACACAAACAGATGGAGTGATCCCGTGTGGAAGGAATTAAATCGGAACTGGTCGCTACATGGGAAGGTTATTTTCGGGCCAGGCCGGAGGTGGCCAGGGTCTTCCTGTTCGGCTCCAGGGCCAGGGGGGATGCCGACGACCATTCAGATATTGATCTGGCCGTCGAAGCCCCTGGTGCTTCTGTTCAGGAACGTCTGGAAATCGTCGAATTCCTAAAGGAAAAAAGCGCCACCCTTTTGCCCGTAGACGTGGTGTGGCTGGATGTGGCTTCCGAAGAGTTGTACTGTGAAGTGACAGCGGGAGGGAAGGTGCTATATGAGCGGCAAAAGGGCGGAATGGAACATAAAGAATCTGGGCCGGGCGATGTCCCGGCTCAAGGAGGCCATCGACGAGCCGGAGACCAACAAACTGGCTATCGACGGCACCATCCAGCGTTTTGAGTTCGTCTTTGAATTGACCAACAAGGCGATGCGGCATTTGTTGGCGCATGAAGGGATAACCGTCACAACGCCCAGAGAGGCTTTGAAGCAGGCCTTCAGGGTTGGATGGCTTCAGGATGAAACCGCCTGGCTCCAGATGCTTGAAGACCGAAACGAAACCTCGCATATCTACAACGAGGATGTGGCCAGGGAAATTTACGGTCGAATCCGCGAAGAATATCCCGAGATGGTCAGGACTTACGAGGTGCTCCGAGGATGGTTGGAAAGGGAACGCGAAGAAAAAACGCGCGAGGAAGGCGGCCCAAGCAGTGGAGGTGGTGGCCATGGCCCTGGCGGAAAAAGAAATTGATATTGTCCAAGTCCTGGCCAATACCATTCGGGCCCTGGACCCCCAGGTCCGCGATGCCGTCCTTATCGGCTCCGCCGTCTACGCGCCGGACCTTGCCCAAGATTACGACGTGGTGGTGACCAGCAACTCTCCGAGGGAAAACCGCGAGGAGTTGTTCGGCTCCCTTTTGGATGCCTTCGGCAAGGTATCCAAGGAGAACGTGGATTTAATATTGCGATTCCCTGGTGACCATATCGGAAACCTGGCCCTGGCCATTTTGGCCGGGCGAGTGATCTTGGGCAACAGCGAAACCATCGTGGAGGCCAGGAGATTCTTCGAAGAAGGAGGCGGCGCCATGAATTCTTTTTCTCAAGCCGAATCGGCTATAAGGACGGCGGGTTCGTTTTTAAAAATGGCGGAAATAGAGAAAGATCCCGGGCAACAAGATCGCTGTTATAGAGCAACATACAATGAACTGTTTGATGCTTCCCGCATAGCCGCACTTGTTTACCTTGGCCGGGAGGATACCAGGTGGGGTGGAGTGGCGCAAGAGTTGCCATGGCCATTGGGTGGGAGATTTAGAGAAATGATCAACACGCTCCATTTGTTTTACTCCTATGAAGGCAATTACCCGAAGGACCAAGCAACAGCCCGTCAAGAATTTGAAAATTGGAAAGACAGAGTGGAAGAGTTCGTTAGCGAAATGCGCAAACGAACATTGGAGCGTGGAGAGGAAACACGAGAGCAAGAAGGACCGACAAGATGACGCCCCGGGAAACCGGGGCTATTTCTTTGCGGTGAGCGGTGAACAGAAAGGAGAAAAATTGGGGTGAGAGTTGCCCTTTATGCCAGGGTTTCGACGAATGACCGCGACCAGAACCCGGAAACCCAGCGTATGGCCTTGCGGGACTTTTGCCACGCTCAGGGTTGGGAGGTCGCCGGGGAATACGTGGACCAAGCTCCGGCCAATGACCTGCGGGGCAGGGTTGCGTGGCGGCGGCTTCTGGACGATGCGGCCAAGAAGAGGTTTGGCTTGGTCCTGGTCTTCAAGTTGGACCGGGCTTTCCGGTCGGTTAAGCACATGCACGACACCTTGGCGGCTTGGAACCTGGTCGGTGTGGACTTTGGCTCCGTTCGGGAAGGTTTTGACACGTCCACGGCCTTGGGCTGCCTGCTCCTCAACCTCCTGGCTTCACTGGCTGAGTTTGAGCTTGAGGTTATCCGGGAACGGGTCAGGGCCGGCATGGAACGGGCAAGGCGGCAGGGGAAGCTAATGGGCCGACCAAGAGCCGACGTGGACATGGAAAAGGCCAGGCTCCTGCTGGCCAGCGGGCTTTCCCTCCGCAAGGTTGGCAAAAAGCTTGGGATCAGCGCGGCGACGTTATTGAGAAAAATGGCGGCCAAATAGGCTGTTCCAAAAAGGGGGTCCGAAAAGGCATGGCGGGAACCCAATTCCGGCGCGGATCTGCTTTCTCGCTCCGTGGTGCTTCGTAAGGAGTTCCTTTTGAAACACATAATTTCTTTTAAGAGGTTGTGAGCAATATCTGGGACTGGCAACGTGTTTTCGCCCATGAAGCGGTGGTGGCCAAGGTGGAAGAGTTTTTTAGGGCCCGTGGCGGTCAGGTTCAGCGGTTTGGTCAAGAAAGCTTCTTTTCTGAAGAATTTCACAAGAAACTTCTTGATCAATCGGATGCCGGTGATACAACCGCTGCTTTCATCCGGTACCGGCCCGATCTCGCCATAGTCCCCGCCAACGGCGGAGCATTGCGCGGAGCATTGCGCGGAGCATTGCTTTGCGAGGTAAAAGGTTCGTTGACGCAACATAAGAAAACGGTGCCGTACAACCTTGAAGGTTTCCGTTGGGCGAAAAAATTCGCTTCCTTGGAAGTCCGCATTCTGGTAGTCTTCGGGGACAGGGATATGCGGGGGATATGGGTTTCCGACCCGGCATTTGTGTTGGAAAAAGAAGTTACGGATCCGGAGACCCTCGCCAACGTCAGGGGCGGGACGGGGACGCCGTTTGGACTCTTGCCGACTGCGGGCCTCCGGCCGCTGGAAGAACTTTTAGAGAAGGAGGCCTGCTGATGGACGGAATCGTTCGGCACCTGCTCATTCTAAACGACCATCTCTGCCAGGCTCGTGGCGGTTTTCTCGGTACCCATTGTCGTAGAGTCGGCGAGTTTTCGGCCATCCTTGCCGAGACCCTCGGGCTTCCTCGGAGAGAAGTGAAGGAATGGAAGTTGGCCGGGCGCTTCCACGACGTGGGGAAGATTTGGGCGGACCTCACCGGTCCTTTAATGAAGCCAGGCCGCCTCAATGCGGAGGAGCGCCTTATGATGGAGTCCCCCCCAATAAGGGCTATGAGGTGGTGGTGGCCATCCCTGGGGTGCTAGAAAGCTTTTCGGGACTCCCGGCGGCGGTGCGCTTCCATCACGAGAGATGGGATGGGCGGGGGTACCCTGCGGGGCTTCGGGGCGAGCAAATACCTCTCATTGCCCGTGCGGTATGCATCGCTGATGCCTTCGAGGCTATGACCACCTCCAGACCCTACCGGCGGCCAGTATCGGTAGGGGATGCCCTGGCGGAACTTGAGCTCGGCTCCGGAACGCAATTCGATCCTGACCTCGCGAAACTGTTTGTGGCAGGGATAAGTGGTATCAGCAGTTGCCTGATTTGCCTGACAAACCTTGACAACAGCCATTCGTGCCGCCCCCGGGAATACAGCCCTCCCCCGACGCATTCAGGATGGGAAGGTTAATCCCGGGGAGTCTCGCTTCGCGTCTGAGGATCAAGATCCTCGCGTCACTACGAAGCGACAGCGCCAGCCGAACCACTTCGGCCTTTGGCAACAGGGGCGTCCGCCGATCTGTCGTTAGCCCCCAAAACTGCGCCGCCCTTGCGGGCGCGGCTTGGTTCAGCGGCGGCTCTTTGCTCCTCTTTGGTGGGATACCGGAAATCCCGATCCCACTTCAGCTTGAGGTTCAAAGCCGCCACTACGCTTGCATTGCCTGTCCAGCCACAGTGTCCGCATCGCAGTCGGCTGGGGTAGCCTCCTCGGGCTTTAGGAGAAAACCGTTCCCCCAAATGGCCGCAATGCGGACAAGCTTGACTGGTCCAGGCAGGATTCCGTTCGACGGTGAGTATTCCTTGGCAGATCGCCAGGTGCCGGACGTGATCCAGCCACTTCCGATCCCCCCCCTCAGACAGTAGGACCGCTTCCGGTTGACCCGCTTGCTGTAGGAGCCGCCTTTTTCAGGACAGTAGGAACGTAGGTACTCGAAGACCAGCACTTGGAGGCCGAGACTCACCGCCCAGACCACCAGGCTGCTTGCCACCTGCCAAGCCACCGAGTCGTCCAGGTTGCGGACGTAGCGCCACAGATCCCGGTTGGATGATTCGCCTTTGACCGGTTTGCCGGAGGCTTTCTGCTTCCTGGCAACCTTTTGCAAAGCCTTCTCCCGTTTCCCGTTTTCCTCGGTGTGCCAGACGGTCTTCGCCTCCAGAGTTTTTTCGCCTTCCCAGGCGACGGCGGCGGCGGAAGCTGCGTTCAGGTCAACCGTGCCGACTTTCAGCGCAGGCTCGGCGAGCCTGCGCTCCTCCGCTTTGCCGGGTATCCTCACCCGTTTCTCAAAGGGCATGTGCAACCAAAAGCCGTCTTCTTTGTGAAAGAGGGTTGGAGACTGGGCCACCCAAACGCCAATTGTGGGGCGGAGAGCTTCTTTCTCCCCATCGGTTCGTTCCTTGCACCCCGTCTCAAGGAGCCGCCGGTTCTGGGTCTTTCTTTCTTCGGCAATGCGCTCCCTCTCGGCTTGGGACTGGTCCAAGAGATCCAGGGCATAAGGGGGTCCACTAACCGCAAAATCCTTGAAACACCACTTTCCTCCGTTGAAAACCTTCAGTTGCGCGTTGCCGTCCCGAAACTCCTCCAGGCGCATTTGGTACAGACCGGTGTAAAAAACCATGTTCTGCCCCGGCTGCGGAGGCTGCGGTTCCCTTCCGCGCTTTTCGGGATTGGTTTTTTCCCACTTGGAAAGGGCAGAAACATAAGACCGCACCGCCCCGGTTGCAGAGTTGATGACCGCCCGCCGCAGGATGGTGGGTGCCTGTGGGCAGACCGCGGAGAAATTCCACCCTTCCATGGTCGAATGATGGGCTGCCGTCGGCACCGTGTTATACTCCGCCCAGGTGAGCAGGTCCATTGCCGTGAGAGGACGTTCCTTCCCGGTTCGGGAATCGGTTTTCTTTTCCGTGAAAACCTCCTTGTGGGCCAGGAAGAAACCCAGGTAGAAGGAGAGCGCCTTATCCCAAGCCGCCACGGTGGGCGCAAGAAGATCCCCGGCATTCTCCGTCTTGATCTTAAACTTCAGCGTCCTGGTTACGGTGAGTGTGATTTCAGCCAAATCGCTCACTGCCTCTGCCGTTTCTTCACTTTTCGCTGGAACTGCCGGAATCGTTTAGCCCACGGTGGAAACCTTGGTCTAAAGTATACCATATTTGGTTTGTTCCTGCTTTTATTGTTTGATGAGCATATTTGTCAAGTTATATTTGGTTTTATTGTAGCTCGCGGTGGGGGCGGTAAAGTATGCGTCGTGGTATAATCTAAGTGCGATCTGGCAGGGGGAAGGAACGTGTTGGCGTGACGACGGAGGGTCTGAAAGTCTTTTTAGACAAAGTTTCGGCCGAAACCCAAGGGACTCCCTGGAGGATGTTCACCTTTTCCGAAATTCCCCCTGAAGTCCAATGCCTTGCGTGGCACCGCAGACCCTGGGATATTAACGAGGTTACCGATGCCCTGGATATTGCCGCAACCCTCTTGAGCGACTGCCGGCTGGAATGGCTGCGCGAAGAAGAATTGGCTAAATGGTTTCCGCACCTCATTTTGGATTTTCAAGGGGACGCTTTATGGGCCGAATACTTCCGACGGAAAAAGGAGGATAGGGCCAGAATGGAAGGTGTGATAAACGAACGCCATAGGGAACTCCTGCGTATCGCGGCTGAAATCCTGCCTTCCCGCAGGTTCGAACTTGCCGGCGGAACAGCCTTGGCGGCTGGGTACCTCGGACACCGGCAATCGGAGGACCTCGACTTCTTCACGACGCTCGGGTTTAGAGTGGAGGAAACGGCTTCTGACTTCATGGAAGCCTGCATAGGGCGGGGAATCCCGGTCGAGGAAGATAAAATGGATTGGGACCTCACTTTCCGGCGCTTTTATGCTTTTGAGGGTTCCGAGAGAATCAAGGTTGAACTGATGGAGCGGAAGACGGGACGACTTGGTGACGGTGACCGTCAAATAGAAGGGATGCCCGTCGCGTCAATTCGGGACCTGGCCGGAGATAAGGCCATTGCCCTCGCGAGCCGCGGGAATGCGGTCAGGGATTTCATTGACGTGTACATGATCTCTCAACGGGTCTTCGACCTGTCGGTTTGCGTCGACTACGCGCAGCGGAAGTTCCCGGATTTCAACACGACCTGGTTTGCAAAGGCCCTCCAAGGGGTTGATCGGCTGGATCCGTCCAAAGTTAAAATGCTCGTGTCCTTGAGATGGGAAGAAGTGAAACGTTGGGCCGTGGATTCGGGCCAGCGCCTTTTAAGGTGGCAGGAAGCGGAAGGGAGGATCTTCAAAAGCCCGACTCCGGAACGAGACGATGATTTACCGGAACGGTGACGACTCCGCCATTGGAACGCGGAGTCGTTTTTATTTTGGGGCGGAAACTGGTTAGTTGGGAGGTTTAAACCAACCGTGATTTTTGGCTTGTTGTCCACAGTTAGTTATACCGCCTGGGCTGCGTGGAGCGCAAAGGCCATATCCTTGACGCGGTCTCCATGGGTGGTGCTGTTCCCGGACAGCCCCAGTTGTTACCTTCCCCGACGGTGGTTGAAAATATCTGGTTAAAAAGGGAGGCGGTCATTTGGCCAAGACGCTGGTCATCACCGAAAAGCCGTCCGTGGCCCAGGACCTGGCCAAGGTCATGGACCCCGGCGCCCGGCGGGGAAACGGATGCCTGGAGGGTGACTACACCTGGACTTGGGCGTTGGGACATCTGGGAGAACTTGCGGGACCGGAGGAATACGCTCCCGGACTGAAAGAGAAGTGGAACCTGGGCCTCTTGCCGGTCGTCCCGGACCACCCGAAGCTACAGGTGATCTCCGGGAAGACGGATCAGTTTCGGGTAGTGAAAAAGCTTCTTGCCGGGGCCAGCCATGCCGTGGTGGCCACCGACGCCGGCCGCGAAGGGGAACTCATCTGGGAGTACATCCGGGAACTGGCCGGGTACCGTGGAAACTTCGAGCGGTTGTGGCTTTCCGAAACCACGCCGGCGGCGGTGAAAAAAGCTTTCGGGGCGCTGCGGCCGGGGGGCACAATGCGCCACCTTGCCGAGGCCGCACGCTCACGGGCACTGGCCGACTGGATCGTAGGGATGAACGGGACCATGGCCCTCACTGCCCGCCACGGCGGGCTTATCTCCGTTGGCCGGGTGCAGACCCCCACCTTGGGGCTGATCGTGAGCAGGGAATTGGAGGTCCGGGGCTTCAAACCCAAGGACTACTTCGAGGTAGCGGCCGCTTTCCGGGCCGATGCCGGAGAATACCCGGGGAAGTGGTTCCGGGGGAAGGTTGACCGACTGGAGAAACGGGCCGAAGCTGATACAGTCTCCCGAAAGGTTCAAGGGAAGACCGGGGTGGTGATCTCCCTGGAGGCCAAGGAGACCCAGGAGGCCCCACCCATGCTCTTCAACTTGAACGACCTGCAAAAAGAGGCCAACCGCCGGTTCGGATGTTCTGCGAAGAAGACTCTGGACCTGGCCCAGGCCCTCTACGAAGGACACCTCATTACTTATCCCAGGACGGATTCCAGACATCTCACCCCGGCCCTAGTGGAGACCTTGCCCGGACGGATGGAGGCACTGGAAAAGGTTAATGACTATGCCCCGTTCACCGAGTTCCTCCTGCGGGGGAAACTCAATCCTGGGAAACGGGTTGTGGACGACTCGAAGGTCACCGACCACCATGCCTTGATTCCCACGGACCTGCCGGCACCCTTGCTGAAGCCGGACGAGCAAAAGGTTTACGACCTGGTGGCCAGGAGGTTTCTGGCGGCCTTCCTGCCGTCGGCGCGGTACCGGGACACGGTGGCTGTGACCGAGGTGGAAGGGGAAACCTTCCGGAGCCGCGGTCGCGTGGTACTCGACCGGGGCTGGCGGGCTGTCTACGGGGAGGCGGAAACCGCCAAGTCCAGGAAGGCCGGCGATGAAGATAAGGAAGAGGAAACCAAAGAACTCCCTCCCATCAAGAAGGGGGATTCTGCGGTTTGCCGGGAGGCCAAGGTGTTGGCCAAAAAGACCAAGCCGCCGGCGCGGTACACGGAGGCCTCGCTCCTGGCGGCCATGGAGACCGCAGGGAAATTGGTGGAAGACGACGAACTTGCCGAAGCCATGAAGGATCGGGGCCTGGGGACGCCGGCCACCAGGGCGGCCACCATCGAGACCCTGCTCCACCGGGAATACGTGCGCCGGGAGGGCAAAACCCTGGTGCCGACCCAAAAGGGCGAGACGGTTCTGAAACTTGCTCCAGAGGATCTCCGTTCCGTGGACACTACCGGAGAGTGGGAGAAGAAGCTCCGGGACATTGAGGGCGGCAAGGTCCGGGCGGAGGATTTCATCGGCGGGATCTCCGACTACACCCGCCGGCTGGTGGACCAAGTGCGGGGGCAGAAAAAACAGGAGGTGCGCAGAATGGGGGAATCAGTCGGGGAGTGTCCTGTTTGCGGCAGGGCGGTAACCGAGGGGCCGAAGAGTTTCGGGTGTTCCAAGTGGAAGCCTGAAGACGGTGGATGCAAGTTCGTCATCTGGAAGGAGGTCGCCGGCAAGAAACTGTCCGCCGGCGTGGTCAAGGAACTACTGGCCAAGGGGGAGACGGCCAAGCCCGTGAAGGGCTTCAAGTCCAAGGCGGGGAAGGCATTCGAGGCACGGCTCCGGTTCGACCGAGAGAAGGGGAAGGTTGAGTTTGTTTTCGACGGCGCCAGCGGAGCCGGAACCGGGGGGGGCAAGGAGGTCCTGGGCAAGTGCCCGCTTTGCGGCGGGGACGTGGTGGCCACGCCGAAGGGGTACGGGTGCTCAAACTGGAAGGAGAAAGGGTGCAAATTCATCATCTGGGGGACCATCTCGGAGAAGAAGATCACCCCGGCCGTGGCCAAGGCTCTCCTGGAGAAGGGCGAGGTCGAGCAGATGAAGGGGTTCAAATCCAGGGCCGGGAAGGAGTTTTCGGCTGGGTTGAGGTTGACCCAAGAGGGCAAGGTGGAAATGGTGTTTCAGGAGAGGGAAGCGGGATAAAAGAGGCGCGACGGGGGGAGCGAATGAAAAAAGGTGGACGGCGGTTATGAAGTCGAACTCTACGCGGCGGCATACGATTAAGGTGTTGGGCGGTGCCAATGGGGTGACAAAAAGGTAA
>JAJZBP010000047.1 GCA_021798855.1 Bacillota bacterium | reverse complement strand
CAGCGGCGAAAAAGTACGGATAAGCCCACTTACGTCCAAGGGGATGGCGGAGATGGCCCGATGGGAGGATGATCCCCAGACCGTCAAATTCTTTGGGTGTTCCCTCCGCGAACTGGGGGAAACTTGGTTGGACAGTGGACGAAAGGATCCACGGCGGCGCATTTTGGGCATCGAAACTTCGGAAGGACTAATTGGGATTATCCAGTTGGAGGAACTGACGTGGCGCAGCCGCAGCACCGAGTTGCGGATCTGCTTAGGGGATCCGTCTTGTCGGAGAAAAGGCTATGGCACCGATGCCATTCGCAGCCTTCTCCGGTATTTATTTGAGGATTGGAAGTTGAACATGGTTTATTTGCGAGTCGAGGAGGACAACCTGCCGGCCATCCGCTGTTACGAAAAATGTGGTTTCGCGAAGAAGGGTAAGGTGCGGCGCCGGCTCGGCGTGACCAACGGGAGGGTGAGGGAATTTCCCGGCGAGGCGGAAATCCGCTTCATTTTCATGGAAGCGACGGCGCCGGGTCTGGCCAGGGTTTTGGGGGCATAGGTTATTTGGCTTGGCCCGAATCCCTCTTCTCCCATCCGGGGGGAGAGGGATTTTTGGGTATTTGGAGCAGGTTCGTCCGCTCCACCCGCATCAACGCACGAAGCGGGCCGGCGGCTCGTTGGTTCAAGGGCCGATGACCGTCCGCAGGGCTTTTTCGGCAAAGGAGAGCTTCAAGTCGGCGTCCAGAGAGTGGCCCAGGACTTTCCCGGTGCGGGAGACCGCCAACGGCGTGGGTACGGGCTGGGCGCTCCAGACGCCTTCGACCCAGTACCGCCGAACGGCTTGGGACAGGGCTCCGGGGGGTTGGCCGGGGAAATAGGGGGCCAGGAGAGCGGCGATCTGGTTGGGATTGCGGTTGCCAAGCCAAAGTTGAGCCCGGAAAACCGCGTCGGTGAAGGCCTGGACCCGGCTCCCACCGGTCGCCAAAAAGGGTGCCGGAGCGGCCATGACGGCGCCCAGCAGGGGACCGCCTTCGGCGCCCAGGGAAGCGCCAAGGTGGGCCGTTTTTCCCACGCTCCAGGCGGTGGCCGCCGGTTCGTCCAGGACGATCGCGTCGCCGGTGCCCCGGAGGAAGGTTTCCGGCGGTAAGCCGCTCAGGACGCGGGTGGAGGGAAGACGGTGTTGTTTGAGGATGAAACGCAGTAGCCGGGTGTTGAAACCCTGTTCCTGGCCGGACAGGACGGCTTTGCCGGCCAGGGAGGACCAGGTGAAGGGACCGCCGGCCAAACGGGTCAGGAGAAAAGCGCCGCTTAGGTCGGTCAGGGCGGCAAAACCGGGCCAGCCGGCGGCGAGATGCTCCGGGGAAACCGCTCCCACCTGGGCCTGGCCGTGGGACAGGGCTGACCATCCACCGGGGACGAGGGTGACGGCCAAGCCGTTTTCCCGGAAATAGCCCCGGGTCTGGGCGATCAAAAGCGGCGCGTCCAACAGGTTGCCGCGGTCAACGGCGACCCGCAGGGGTGAGGCGGCGGGGGTGGGATGGATTCGACCGCAGGCGGACAGCAGGGGGATGGCGAAAAAAACGGCAAAGGTCAGGGCGCGCCAATGGATCATTTTTTGAACACTCCCAACGGCGGCATGGTCCCGCTGAACCAGATGCCCAGGAGGTAGGCGATCCCGCCGATGCCCATGGCCAGGAGACAGGCGGGCAACTGGCCCAGAGGCAGGAAGCGGCGATAGACGATCTGCAGCACCAACCCTAAGACGGCGGAGGCGACCAGGGCGGCGGCGGCGTTGCGAAACATTCCCGGCAGGACGCCCAGGTGTTTGCCCAGGGAACGATAGTTGAGGGCGAAGCAGAGAGTGAGGTCGAAGACGACGGCCCAGAGGACGGTCTGCACCCCGAAGGTGAGGGTGCCGAAGTAGATGACGGCGAGACGCAACGCCGAGCCGGCCAGGCTGTTGAGCATGGGCACGGTGGCCAGGCCCAAACCGCGAAAAACGGCCGTCAGGGTCTGCTCCAAGTACAGGAAGGGGGAGGCCAGAGCCAGGATTCGCAGGAAGTCGCCCACCTGCCGGCTACCGTAAAAAAGAAGGCCCAGGGGATGACCGAGGATCAGGAAGGTGGTGGAGACCGGCAGGCCGATCAGGATGGTGAAGTGCAGGGCTTGGGCCGAGCGCCGTTTCACCGTTTCCAGGTCGTTCAGGGCGGCGGCTTCGGCGATGGCGGGAACCAGGGCCGAGGATAGGGAGAAGGTCAGCACCGTGGGGAAGAAGATCAGGGGAACGGCCATGCCGCTGAGGACGCCGAAGAAGGCGGTGGACTGGTCGCGGGAGAAACCGGCGGCTTCCAAGCGGCGGGGGATGATGACCACGTCCAGGATTTCGGCCAGGGAGGAGACCAGACGGGTGACGGTGATCGGCAGGGAGACGGAGATGATCTCCCAGGTAGCGTGGGGGGACGGGTCGGAGGGGTTCGGGTTGAACTTGGCGGCGGGGACGGAGAAGGCGGCGCGCGGAGGCTTGGCGTGATAAAAGAGCAGGAGGACGGCCAGCCCGGCCACCTCACCGGCGGTCAGCCCGGCCACGGCTCCGGCAGCGGCGTAGCCGCTTCCCAACGGCAGAAAAAAAGGCAGAATGAGAAAGACGGCGGCCAAGCGGACCAACTGTTCGACGATCTGGGCGCCGGCCGGTGCGGTCATCTGCTGGAGACCCTGGAAGTAGCCCCGAAAAACGGCGGAGATGGAGATGGCGATGATCGCCGGGACCAGGAAGAGGAGGGAGAGGTGGGCGCGGGGGTCGGGGAGCAGGTTGTCGGCGATGGGTTTGGCCAAGGTGAGGAGGGCCAAGGCGAAGAGGGCGGCGGCTCCCATGGCGAGGGCGAGGGCGGCCCGGAGGATGGGGCCTATCTCGCGCCGCCGTCCCTGGGCGACCCGTTCGGCCACCATTTTGGAGACGGCCACCGGGATGCCGGCGGTGGCGATGCTGACGCCCAGGACCAGCACGGGGATGACCATTTGGATCAGACCCATCCCCTGGGCACCGATGATGCGGGAGAGGGCCAAACGGTAAAAAAAGCCCAGGACCCTGGTGAAGAGGCCGGCCGCCAGCAGGATCAGCGTGCCGCGCAGGATGGTCTTGTTGGCCAAGGGTTTCCTCCTGTACTTGTAGAAACAGATGGAGAGGAGTCCCGCGCAGGGGGACGCCGGGGAACAAAAAGGCGTCGGAAACGTAAGGCGCGGTTGCGGGCGGTCCGGGAGTCTCCGGCCGGCGCGCGGGCAAAAGACGTTGGCCTTCAGGGGAAAAAGTTATGCGTCCGCAGGTCCGGAAAGTCCTTCAGGCGGCGTTCGGGATGCGTGGTGGCGCCCGAGTGGCCAGGTTGGTTAAGTTGACAACCACCGGGGGAAATTGGTATATGTGGTGACGGGAAAAAACGGGCACGTCTTCGGGCTTGACGCCGGAATCGGAATGGGCGAAGGAGGTTTGGGGAAAGCGGCGGGGAAGCTTTTTCGTCGTCGCCGAACCTGCATTTTTTCGATGGAGCAAAGGTATATTGCCGGGGACCAGGAGACCAAATGGTACGAGTTTTGGCTGAAGGAGGGCCTTTTCCGCCCCCGCGAGGCTCCGGGCACCGATGCGGGCGACACCGGGAGGAGAACCTATTCCGTGGTCATCCCCCCCCCCAACGTCACGGGCATCCTGCACATGGGACACGCCCTGAACGCCACCTTGCAGGACGTTCTGGTCCGCTGGAAACGGATGCGTGGGTACGCCGTCTTGTGGTTGCCGGGCATGGACCACGCGGGGATTCACACCCAGATGAAGGTGGAGGAGGAACTGCGGGCGGAAGGTCTCGACCGCCACCAGGTGGGGCGGGAGGAGTTCATCCGCCGGGTCTGGGTTTGGAAGGAGAAATACGGACGGGTCATCCTGGACCAGTTGCGGCACCTGGGGGTGTCCTGCGATTGGGAGCGGGAACGGTTCACCTTGGACGAGGGGCTTTCCCGGGCGGTCCGGGAGGTTTTCGTGCGGCTTTACCGGGAAGGGCTTATTTACCGGGGCAAGCGGATCATCAACTGGTGCCCATGTTGCCGGACGGCCCTGTCGGACATCGAGGTGGACCACCGGGAGGAAAAAGGCGCCCTGCACCACCTGCGCTATCCGCTGGCCGACGGCGGCGGTTGCGTGGTGGTGGCCACCACCCGTCCGGAAACCATGCTCGGGGATACCGCGGTGGCCGTTCATCCCGAGGATCCGCGCTACGCCGCTCTGGTGGGCCGGGAGGTGGCTCTACCCCTGACCGGACGGCGCATCCCCGTCTTGGCCGACGCGGCGGTGGAAAGGGAATTCGGGACGGGAGCGGTCAAGGTGACTCCGGCCCACGACCCGACCGACTTCGAGATCGGGGAACGGCACGGGTTGCCGCGCCTCGTGGTTATCGGCGAGGACGCCCGGATGACGCAGGCCGCGCCGTCCGCCTACGCTGGGCTGGACCGCTACGCCTGCCGCCGCGCGGTGCTGGCGGATCTGGACGCCGCCGGCCTGCTGGAGAAGGTGGAGGAACACGTGCACGCCGTGGGGCATTGCACCAAGTGCGGCACAGTGATCGAACCCCTCTTGTCCGACCAGTGGTTCGTGAAAATGGACCCCCTGGCCGCGGACGCGGCGGCGGCGGTGCGCGAAGGCCGGCCGCGCTTCGTGCCGGAACGTTTTGCAAAGCTTTGTCTCCAGTGGATGGACAACGTGCGGGACTGGTGCATCTCCCGCCAGATTTGGTGGGGGCATCGCATCCCCGCCTGGTATTGCGACGTCTGCGGGACGACCGTGGTGGAGGCCGAGGCGCCCGAGCGGTGTCCCGTGTGCGGCTCGGACCAATTGCGCCCGGACCCGGACGTTCTGGACACCTGGTTCTCCTCGGCCCTGTGGCCCTTTTCCACCCTGGGTTGGCCGGACGAAACGCGGGATCTGGCGCGTTTTTATCCCACGTCCCTCCTGGTGACCGCCTACGACATCATCTTTTTCTGGATTGCCCGGATGATCTTCCAGGGCCTCCACCTGACCGGGGAGGTTCCTTTCGCCGACGTGCTCATCCACGGCATCGTCCGGGACGATCAGGGGCGCAAGATGTCCAAGTCCCTGGGCAACGGCATCGACCCCTTGGAGGTCATCGACCGTTACGGCGCTGACGCCCTGCGCTTCACCCTGCTGACCGGTAATTCGCCGGGCAACGACCTGCGTTTCTCCTGGGAACGGGCGGAAAACGCCCACCACTTCGCCAACAAGTTGTGGAATGCGGCTCGGTTCGTGACCATGAACTTGGACGGGGTGGACGCCGCAGCAGGCGAGATCGGCGCGTCGTCCCCGGCCGCCCGGTGGATCAGGACGCGCTTTGCGGTGGCGGTGGCCGAAGTCGACGGCCATTTGGAGGGCTACGAGTTGGGCGAAGCGGCGCGGGTGGTGCGAGAGTTCATTTGGGGCGACTACTGCGACTGGTTCGTGGAACTGGCCAAGGTTGACCTGCGGGCCGGGGGGGACACGGCGGCGGCGACCCGGCGGACGCTGGCGGAGATCCTGGAGGGGACTCTGCGCCTCGCCCATCCCTTCATGCCCTTCGTGACCGAGGCCATTTGGCAACAGTTGCCGCCGCCGGTGCGGGGGGCGGCTTCCAGCATATCCGTGGCCGCCTGGCCGGAACCAGCGGCGCCCGGTGAAGAAGAGATCCTCACTTTTTTGCAGGAGGTCATCCGCACGGTGCGCAACCTGCGGGCCGAGGTCCAGGTGCCGGCCAACCGGAGGGCCCGGGTGGTCTGCCGCCTTGATCCCGAACGGTGGCGGGTTTTGCGCGAATTCCGAGACTACGTTTTTTCCCTGGCTGCCGTGGAAAGCGTCGAACTCCTGGGTGAGGCGGACGCGGACCCTCCCAAAGCCATGTCGGGGCGGGTCCCCGGCGGCCAGGTCTTCCTTCCCCTGGAAAACCTGCTGGACCTGGAGGCGGAATTGGCCAGGCTGGCCAAAGAAGAAAACGAATTGGGACGGGAGTTGGGTAAGGTGGCGGCCAAGCTGGAAAACGCCGGCTTCATGGCCAAGGCCCCGGCCGAGGTGGTGGCCGGGGTCAGGGCCAAGGAAGCGGAACTGCAGGCGCGCCTGGAGGCGGTAAGGGTGCGGGCGGAAGCCCTGCGGTAGCCGCGTGAACTACGAAGAGGCCATTGGCTATTTCGCGGGGTTGAACCGTTTCGGCATCCGTCTCGGCCTGGACCGGATTCGGGCGTTGTGCTCCGCCCTGGGGAATCCGGAACGCGGTTTGCGGGTGGCGCATCTGGCCGGCACGAACGGCAAGGGTTCCACCGCCGCCATGCTGGCCTCCATCCTGGAGGCGGCCGGCTGCCGGGCCGGTCTCTACATTTCACCTTACCTGGAACGCTTCAGCGAAAGGATCCGCGTCGGCGGGCAGGAAATAAGCCCGGAGGCGGTGGCCGAAGGCGCGACCGCGGTGGCCGAGGCGGTTGAGTTTGCGGTTGCCGGGGGCGGGGAATTGCCGACGGAGTTCGAGGCGGTCACCGCCATGGCTTTTCGTTTTTTCGCGCTGAGCGGAAGCGATCCGGTGGTCTTGGAGACCGGCCTAGGGGGGCGTCACGACGCCACCAACGTGTGCGAACGGCCTTTGGTCACGGCCATCACGGGGATCGGGCTTGATCACACCGACCGGTTGGGGGATACCCTGGAGAAGATCGCTTGGGAAAAGGCGGGGATTCTCAAAAAGGGTGTCCCGCTGGTCATGGGCTTGATGCCGGAGGCGGCGCGGGCGGTGGTGGAAAGGGAAGCGGCGGCGCTGCGCTGCCCGTTGACGAGGGCCGGAACGGACCTGGCGTGGCAACGCCGCGCGGTTTCCTGGGACGGTCAGGTCTTCGACCTGGGCACGCCGCGCCGGGAGTACCGCGGGTTGCGCCTCGGACTGATCGGTCCGCACCAGGTGGGCAACGCGGCGGTGGCCGTGGCCCTGGCCGAAGTTCTGGAGGAGGCCGGCTACCGAACCGGCGAGGAGGCGGTGCGCCGGGGCTTAAGCGCCGCCCGCTGGCCGGGCCGACTGGAGGTGGTGGGGCGGGAGCCGCTGACCATCCTTGACGGCGCCCACAATCCGGACGGGGCGCGGGCCTTAGCGCTGGCGTTGGAAGAATTGCTGCCCGACGGCAAAGTGGCCCTGGTTACGGCGGTGATGGCCGACAAGGACGCGGGAAGCGTCCTGGGGGAACTGGCCCCGGTGGTGGGGCGGGTCTATCCGGTCAGGGCGGACAACCCTCGGTCCATGGCGCCGGAGGAATTGGCCGCCGCCGCCGAGCGGTTGGATCTCCCGGCGCGGATCGTGCCCGGCGGCTTGCGCGCGGCCTTGGAGGCGGCGCGCAAGGCGACCATGGCCGGGGAGGTGGGTGCCGTCCTGGTGGCCGGTTCCCTGTACCTGGTCGGAGAGGCCAGGGGGCTTTTGCGGTGGGAAAGCGGAGGAGGGTATAGGCCGGAAAGGAAATAAATGTATTCAGAGGGCCTTGCGGATGCTATAATGATTTGCCGGATGGGGGTGGGGGGATTATTCCCTTCGAAATGGGGGCAGAGGCGAGAGGAAGTATCCCTGATAAAGCGCCCCTCCCGCCGCGGGAGGGGCGGCGGTACCAGGGAACATTCCCCCGCCTGTTGTCCCTAATTGGGGGAGAGGGAGGGGGCCGGGTCCGGATTGTACGCCGCGCGCAGCAGCGGTGTCCCCCGCATCAGGCGAGGAGGGAGGGTGGACCAACGGGTTCACCGAATATTTACGTTGAATGGCCTGATTGGGGCCAACGGGGCGGGGAAGACCAATTTTATTTCGTTTTTTAAATTCCCAAATCAAATGGTCGAAAAGAGACTTGAGCTGTGGCTGGACGTAGGGCACCGGTGTGCGTCGTGGATCTGCGGGTTCACCGAAGATTTACGTTTTGACGTTGCTTGCTATATGATGGACTTTTTGGCATTTTCAACGGTTAAATAGTTTGTAAAGTATTTATAAACTATTTAACCGTCCGATGGATGCATCTGTGATCTGCATTGACAAAACAATACGAAATAAGCTTAAATATAGACAACGATAATCTGGATAAAATGACCGACAGTGGCGCTGTTCAGTCTCCTGCGATTCTCCTTCCTGAGCGGTATTCGTCCCGAGGTCCGCAGAAAAGGGAGGTGGTGTTGGGCACCGTTGGTTGGCGGGAGCCGCCGGCAAAAGGAGCCGGAGGCGCCGGGCGCGACGCCGCAGTCTTTACGCCGAACTCGAACGTTATTTTTTGGCACAGGAAAAAAAGGAGTGTGCAAATGAAGATCGCAAAGGTGCTGAACGTTCCCGTGCTGTTGGTCGCCACGGGCTTGGTCGGCTTGTTGGCCGGTTGCGGCGCCGCCGCGTCGCCGTCCGCGTCGCCCAGTCCGGCGGCGATCCAGTCCGCCGTCGCCCAAAGGGTGGAAGCCTACTATAACAACGCCTTCAACGACAAGACCATGCCCACCTACCAGATCACGGCACCCCAACTGAACGCCGCTTTGAAGACCGACCCGAGCAAGTTCTTCCTGATGGACGTGCGCAAACCGACCAACACCGTCAACTACGGGATCACCGCCTACGGGTACGACGGCGAGCACATTCCCGGCGCGTTGAGCATACCCTACGGCCCGGCCGTGGCGACGGCCATCGCCAACAACCAAATCCCCAAGGACAAGACCATCGTCACCATCTGTTACACCGGCCAGTGGGCCAACCAGACGGCGGCCATGCTGCGGCTTTTGGGCTACAGGGCCTTCGCCCTGCACCTGTCCATGAGCGCCTGGAACCAACTGACCGACGTGATCCCCCCGAAGAGTTCCGTCAAGAACCTTCCCTTGGTCTCCGGGACGGCTCCGGGAACCTACGGCCCCTGATTTTCCTTTGAGGTTGGGTTGGCCGTGGGGCGCCGCCTCGTGTTAGGCGCGGCCTTCATAACGTACGTGAGCGTGGTATCCCTGGCCGTGGGCTTCGGCAGCCTCGAATTCGTCGGACGGGTCCGCCGGGTCGCGGTCCTGGCCGAGGCCGCCGGCCGGGGGAAGCGGATCGCCGCCCGGACCGCTCCGGTGGCGGCTCTCGGGCTGCTATTGGCCACGATCTTTGCCCAAGGGCCACCGGGCGGCCCGCCGCTCGTGCCGGCGGCGGCGGCGGCGTTGCTCCTCTGTGTGCCGCCGGCCGTCTGGTCCGGCGCCGGGACCGGGGTGCCCATCGTGGTCGGAGTGGGTTCGGCGGCCCTCCTCCTGGTGGACCGGGTTGCCGAGGGCGCCCTGTTGGCCAGCCCCGTGTCCCTGCCTTTCCCCGCTCCCCTCCACCCGGCGTCGGTCTGGGGCGCCACCGTCTGGTTTTTGTTGCACCAACTGCTGGCGGGTGGAGGGACGGCGGGGTTTCTGCTCGCGGCGGCGGGCGCCGTGTCCGGTGATGGGGGAAGGGCGCGGCTCCTGGGGGCGTCGGGAGCGGCGGCCGGCCTCCTGTTCCTGGTGCCCCAACCCGTGGTCGGCTACTATTACTGCGAGGAGTTGTTGCGCCACTACACCCCCGCTTGGGCCATGCTCATGGGCGGAGGAACGCGCCACCTCTGGTACGACGCCACCTCTTTGGCCGCGGCTCTCTTGGCGGCCGCCCTGGTGGGGGTGGCGGCAACCTGCCTTTTCCCTCGGCGGGGGGGGAGGGTTGTCCGGGTGGGGGTGGCGGCGGGCCTCCTGCTGGTTGCCGGAGGGATCGCGGCCGCCCTGGTCTACGGCGGGACGATCATGGTGCCGGCCTTCACCTGGGAGATGGGGGAGGCCGCGATCCTGGGTCTGGCGGCCGGTCTGGCGGTGGCGGCGGTTTCGTTGCGGGGTCTCCTCTTGGGACTGGCCGGACTTTCCCTGGCGACCCTGGCGCTGATGGGCGCCTCCTGGGTGCAGGCCGATACCCTTTTGGCCTACAAAAACCACTTGGTGGACCGCCCCCCGGCGCCGGTGGCCGTCGGCCGCAGCCGGCAAATCGTCCAGGGCGAGCAATTGGCCCGGTTCGTCGGGTGTTTCACCTGCCACGGGGAAGCCGGATCGGCGAGGCGGCCCAATCCGGGAGATCCCTACCAGGCGGTGCCGGCCTGGAACTCACCGGCCTTCGCCGCCACCTTCGGCGGGGGGGAGTCGGGACGTCAAAAACTCATGACCCTGCTCTGGGAGGGGCAATACGCCTACCGGAGGGAGTATTATCCGTCGGGCAACGACTGGTCGGTGCGTTTCCACACCTTCGACAACCGGTATGACGTGCCGGCCTGGAACGGCATCCTGACCAAAAGGCAGATGGGTTACCTGGTGACCTACATCCAAAGTCTGATCCCGGCGCGGGGGAAGGAGAATTCACACTGATGGACCCGGAGGATCTGAGGGACGTGGAGCCGGACGAGATTTTCGACGTGCGGGGGGAAACGTGTCCCTTTCCGGCCCTGCATTCGCAAAAGAAGTTGAAACGGCTCGCGGTGGGCATGGTGCTGGAAATTTTGATCGATCACCCCCCGGCGGCGGAGGAGACGGTGCCCGGCCTGTGCTCCGAGAACGACTGGCCCTACCTGTTGGAAAAGGAAAACAACTATTGGCGGATCAAGATCAAGAAGACGGGCTAAGCCGGAGCGGGGGGTGGAGTCGTGGTCGCCTTTTTGTCGAACCTGCCGGCGGAGATTCCCGGCTGGGGCTTGGTGGGCATCTTCGGGGTGTTGGGCATCCTGTTCGGGATCGTCTTGGAGCGCAGCCGTTTCTGCTTTACCACCGCCTTCCAGGAGACCATGGAGTTTCGCAACCCCTGGATTCTACAGGGTGTGTTTTTGTTTCTGGGAATTTCGGCGGTGATCATCTCCGCTTTGACCCAATTCGGGGTGGTCCATCCGGCCGTTGACCACCAGGGCTGGTTTACGGTGACCGGCGGGTTCCTTTTCGGGGTGGGCATTTCCATGTGCGGGGCCTGCGCCTCGGGGCAGCTCTTCCGGGCCGGCTCCGGGTACGTGGCCAACTGGATGGAGTTCATCGGCGCGGGATTCGGCGGTATTATCTTCGCCCTGTTTTTCTACAAGCAGGTCGAGGCGCGGGCGGTCCAGGCCACCGGGGCGGTCACCGTCTACCACGCCCTGGGGATACCGCCCCTGGCTTGGGGGATCGTTTCGGGCGGCGGCTTGATTCTATTGTCCCTTTACCTGCGCAAATTCCTGCCGCAAAAGAAGGCGGCACAATATAAGGAGAAGGAGTTCACCTTCTCGCTTCGCAAACCTTGGCATCCTTACGCCGGAGCCGTGGCCCTGGCGGTGATGACGGTTCTCTACGTGCTCCTCTCGGCGGGGAACTCCATGAGCGTCAACACGCCGAACACCCTGACCGTCGCCTGGGTCGTGAACCTGATCACCCGCCCGCTGGGGCTCGACCTGACCACGGCACCTTGGTTCATTACGGGGACGCTGCACGGACAGGTGCTCTCGCGGCTTGACCCCCTGTCCCTCAACCAAGTCAACATCGGCATCCTGGCCCGCTCGGCCAAGCAGGACCCCAAAATCCGAGAGGACGCCGTGGATATCAT
>JAJZBP010000046.1 GCA_021798855.1 Bacillota bacterium | reverse complement strand
TTTTTGTGAACGTCCCAGGTGCGCCCGGCCATTTCCCCGACGGCGCCGGAAATCTGGTTGACGTTGTTGGCCTGCACCTGGGAGCCTTCGGCGATCTGGGCCACGGCCTGACTGAACTGATCCACCGTTACGGAAACCTGGGACAGGTCCTTGGCTTGGTCGGTCGCCCCGACGGCCACCTGCTGGACGGTCTCTCCCATCATCCGGCTGACGGTGGTGACCTCCTCCGCCTTCTCCATCAGATGGTTCGATTCCTTCTCCACCTGGGCGCCGGTCCGAGCCAGGTGCTCCACCAGGTCGCGCAGGTTGCCCACCATCCGGTTGAAGGCCACGGTCACCTCGCCCAGTTCATCGGCCTCGTTGAAACGGTGGGGTTGGACCTTGATGGTCAGGTCACCCCCCGCCACCTTGCCCATGGCCGAAGAGATGGAGGCGACGCCCCGGGCGACGAACCGGGCCAGGAAGAAGGCGATGACCACGGAGATGACCACCAGTCCCAAAGCCATGCCGAGGGCGATGTCCCTCCCCCGCGCGATGGCTGAGTTCAGTTCCCTTTGGCGCACGAGCACCTGCTTTTCGACCCGGCCGACGGCGGCAAGCCCCACGCCGCGGGATCCCCCTCCGGCCATCTCTTTTTCCATCACCAGCACCTGCCGACCATGGGCTTGTTGCAGGGCCACGGTGGCCTGACCGATGTCCGCCAGATCCCAGAGATCCACTCCCACCTGCATCAGGATCAACAGGGAAACGATGCCGAAGAAAAGCTGAAATTTCCCCTGCAACTTCAGGCGCACTTATGTAACCTCCCGGCGTCGCCGCGTTTTTTTAGCCTTTTTAACGATTCGCCGCCTGACGACAGGCCGGCGGAACATAGGCGCAGTAAGGCTCCTCCGCCAGGTAGTCGCCGGTGGCGGCGAAGGCCCTGGCCCGGCACCCCTCGCACCAAACCCGGTAATCGCAACTGCCGCATTTCCCCCCCAAGTGGATCGGCTCCCGCAGGGAAGCGAAGACCGGCGAGCCGGCCCAGATGTCTGAGAGGGGTTCCCGCCGCACGTCGCCGGCCTCGACCGGCAGATAACCGCAAGGCTGCACCTTCCCCTCCCGGGAGATGAAACAAACCCCGCTGCCGGCCAGACATCCCTTGGTCATGGCCGCCATCCCGTGGGTCTGCGGGGTAACCTCGACTCCCTCGGCCCGGGCCCTTTGCCGCATGATCCGGAAGTAGTGGGGGGCGCAGGTGGCCTTCAACTCGATGTCCCCGGCCCGCGACTCGTCGTAGAACCAGTGGAGCACCCGCTCGTAGTCCCGGGCCGGGATCATCTGTTCCTCGGCAATCTGGACGCCGCAACCCACCGGCACGAGCATGAAGATGTGCAGGGCCACCGCCCCCCGCTCCCTGGCCAGGGCCAGGATCTCCCTGACCTCGCCCAGGTTGTGCCGGGCGATGGTGGTGTTGAATTGGACCTCCAAACCGGCCCGACGCAGGCGCTCGGCCCCCGCCAGGGCTTGGCGAAAAGACCCCGGCAAGCCTCGGAAACGGTCGTGGGTGGCCTCATTCGCTCCGTCGATGCTGATGGAAACCCGGCGCACTCCGGCGGCGGCCACTTTGCGCGCGGTCTCTTCCTCCACCATGGTTCCGTTGGTGGCCAGGGCCACGCGCAGGCCCCGGCCGGAAGCGTGGGCGGCAATCTCATAAATATCCGGGCGGTACAGGGGTTCCCCGCCGGTCAAAATCAGGATGGGGTTGGCGAAACTCACCAGATCATCGATCACCGTCCTGGCCTCAGCGGTGGACAGTTCCCGGGGAGATCGTTCTTCTTGCGCCGAAGCCCGGCAATGAATGCAGGATAGATTGCAACGGGCGGTCAGTTCCCAGAAAACGAGGCGTAGCTTATTCATCGGGTGCCCGCCGGCGGCAGGCCCGGGATGACCGGAGACCACGGAGTGATCGGATAAAGATCCATGACCGGACATGGGCTCATCCCCTTACCTTTTTATATATCTTTTAGTATAGAATTTGTGTAGTTGTCGGTCAACCGGCAGTTCATCAACAAATTTTACCCCTGCGCCCAGGGCCGCACCAATTCTTGCGCCAAGCCCAGCGCCGCCAGCGCCCTGCCGACCACGAAGTCCACCATTTCCTCCACCGTCCGGGGATGATGGTAAAAGGCGGGCATGGCCGGGACGAGCCTGGCGCCCAATTCGGCGGCGGTGAGCAGGTTGCGCAGATGTGCCCGGTTCAAGGGCGTTTCCCGCGGCACCAGCACCAGGGGCCACCCCTCTTTCAGGGCCACGTCCGCCGCCCGCTGCAGCAGGTTGGCGCTGGCACCGGCAGCGACGGCGGCCAGGGTTCCCATGCTGCAGGGAGCGATGGCCAGACCGTCGTAGGTCACCGAGCCACTGGCGGGTGGCGCGCCGAGATCGTCGACGGCGTGGAAACAAACCGGCCCAAAGATTTCCCGCAGCCGCTCCTCTTCGCCTTCAGCGTCCTCCGGCAGGCCGAACATCAGTTCGTGCCCGACCACCTTTTTCCCGGCGGCCGTCAGGATGACCTCGACCCGGTGTCCGCCGGCCAGGAGGGTTTCCACCAGTCGCCGCCCGTAGACGGCGCCGCTCGCGCCGCTGATCCCAACCAGATACCGTCCGTTTGCCATCAGTGCAACCCCCCCATGAAGACACCGGCGCCGAGGAAAGCGAAGAACACCAGGGCTATGATCCCGTTGATCGTGAAAAATGCGGTGTTCAGTCGGGACAGGTCCGCGGGGGACACCAGAGAATGTTCCCACACCAGGAGGACGCCCGTAACCAACACTCCGGCCAGATACCACGGCCCCAAACCCAGCCAGAAGTAAAGGAGCAGGAGGCTTAAAAAGCTGATCCCGTGGAGGATCCGCGAAAGGTGCACGGCGGCCGCCGGTCCGAAACGAGCCGGAATGGATAAGATCCCCACCCTGCGGTCATGCTCCATATCCTGCAGGGCGTAAAGCAGGTCGAAAGAACCGACCCACAGGCCCATGCCCAGCCCCAGAACAACCGGTGGCCAGCTCAGCCTGCCGGTCACGGCAATCCAGGCGCCAAAGGGGGCAAAAAACTGGGCCGCCGCCAGGAAAAAATGGCAGGCCCAGGTGAAGCGTTTGGTGTACGAGTAGGCCACCAGGAAAAACATGGCTAGGGGGAAAAACGCCAGGCACAAAGGGTTGAGCGCCCAAGCGGACAGGCCCAATACGAGGGCGGACCCGACGCTGAAGAAAAGAACCTCCCGCGGGCTCAGAATTCCCCGCGGCAGGTGCCTCGCCGCCGTGCGCGGATTGACGGCATCCAAATCCCGGTCGATCAGGCGGTTCAGGCCCATGGCCGTGCTGCGCGCCGCCACCATCGCCAGGGTGATCCAGGCCAGCACCGGCCATGGCGGGATTCCCCTGGCCGCCAGCAGAGCTCCGGCGTAGGCGAAGGGCAGGGCGAATACGGTGTGCTCGATTTTTAAGAGGCCGGCAAAGGCGGCAAGCTTGCCGGAGGGACCGGAGGGACCGGGGGGGGGGGGGGGGCGGGGGGGGGGGGGGGGACCGGAGGGACCGGAGGGACCGGGGGGATCGGCCGCGCTCGGTGACATGGCCGCGCCTTCGGCTCGGATTCCTGCCGAACGACTGGAGATCTGGTTAAAAAGCCTCGTGAACCGTTTAAAGCGGGATCTGGTCAAAAAGGTCCAGATGCTAGGTGGGAGGGGGAGCCCAACATGCCGCCGGCATGTTGGGGGAGGCTCCCACATCTGCAGAGAACGGCTCCGCCGCGCTTGCGCGGTGTCCCCATCAGGGGAGGGAGGGGTTCCGATTCGCCGCGCTTGCGCGGTGTCCCCATCAGGGGAGGGAGGGGTTCCGATTGCCGTTCTCAACCCAACGTGGCAGGAGTGAAGCCGTGAGGCGTACTCCTTGGTACGACGGCAACGGCGAGAACGCACGCGGGAGGGGGAACCCACCGCCCCGGGGGGGCGGAAGGGGGAGGCTCCCGTTTCGGCAGAGAACGGCTCCGCCGCGCTTGCGCGGTGTCCCCACCCAGGGGCGGGAAGGGGACCCACATGCCGATGGCATGAGGGGAAGGTTCCCGGGTTCAAGGAACGGCTTGCCGTTCCTTCCTTGGAAATGGAGGGGTTCCGATTGCCGTTCTCAACCAAACAGTGGGCAACAACGCAAGTAAGCTGCGCCTTTTTCACCAGATCCCTAGATTCCATATTCGCGCCAACGCTTGGTCACGTTCTCCACCACATCCGTTCGCATGGCGATCTCAGCCGGCCAGGGCCGGAGGTGCCCTTCCTCCGGCAACTTGCGGGTGGCATCGATTCCGAGTTTGGAGCCGTAAAGCGGGGTCGGGGAGGAATGGTCCAAGACGTCGAGGGGGCCGTCCGCCACAACCAGGTCGCGACGCGGGTCGATGTTGCCGGTGACTTTCCAGACGACTTCCTCCAGGTCATGGACGTCCACGTCTTCGTCCACGACGATGATCGTCTTGGTGAACATCATCTGACCCAAACCCCAAAGGGCGTGGATCACCTTCCTGGCCTGACCGGGATATCGCTTGCGGATCGACAAGATGGCCAGGTTATGGAAAACCCCCGCCGCCGGCAGGCTCATGTCCACCACTTCCGGCAGTTGCAATTGCAGGAGCGGGAGAAAAAAACGTTCGCTGGCCTTGCCAAGCCACGCGTCCTCCATGGGCGGCCTGCCCACGATGGTCGCCGGGTAAACGGGCCGGGAACGCCGGGTTAGACAGGTCAAATGAAAAACCGGGTAGTCGTCGGCCGGTGAGTAAAAGCCGGTATGGTCGCCAAAAGGTCCCTCCCGCCGCAGTTCCCCCCATTCCACGTATCCCTCCAGGACGAACTCGGCGTGGGCCGGCACCTCCAGGTCCACGGTGCGGCAGCGAACCACCTCCACCGAAACCTGCCGGAGGAATCCCGCGAAAATCAGTTCGTTGATTCCGCGCGGCAACGGAGCGGTGGCCGCGTAGGTGACCGCCGGATCCCCCCCCAGGGCCACCGCGACCTCCAGCCGCTTTTTTCCTCCGGCCAGGGCATGGAAGTGCTCCGCACCGTGCTTGTGAACGTGCCAGTGCATCCCCGTCGTCCGCCGGTCATAGACCTGCATCCGGTACATCCCCACGTTGGTCGTTCCCGTAGCCGGATCTTTGGTGAAAACCAGGGGCAGGGTGATGAACGGTCCGCCGTCCCCGGGCCAACAGTGCAGGACGGGCAGGCTGGTCAGATCCGGGTCGCTCTCCACCACCTCCTGGCAGGGGGCCGACCGCACCGTTTTCGGAAAGAAGCCGGCCACCTCGGCCAGCCTGGGGAGGGCTTTAAGCTTGTCGAGCAGCCCCTGTCCGGGTTCGGGGAGGCGGGTCATCTCCCGGATGCGGTCCGCCCCCTCCTCCAGGCTGGCCATCCCCAGAGCCAGGGAGGTTCGTTCCAGGGTACCGAAAATCCCGATCAACAACGGGTAAGGGCTGCCGTCGACCTGCTCGAAGAGCAGGGCCGGACCTCCGGCCTTGAACACCCGGTCGGCAATCTCGGTGATCTCCAATTTCCTCGACACAGGTGTTTTGATCCGCCGCAATTGGCCGCGCTTTTCCAACTCGGCCATGAACTCGCGCAAGTCACGGTAAGCCAACCCTCGCCCTCCTTTGGCCGTTACGCTCCCTTTCGGCGCTCCGCCCCAACCCGCACCGCGTCTCCCCGCCGCAGGGAACCGCCCTTGACCACTCTGGCGAAAATGCCCTCTTTGGGCATCACGCAGTCGCCGGCCCGTTCATAAATCGCGCAACGGGCGTGGCACTCCTTGCCGATTTGAGTGACTTCCAGGACGGCTTCCTCCCCCAGGGCCAGCATCGTGCCGACCGGCAACCCCGCAAGGTCAATGCCCCTGGTGGTGATGTTCTCGGCGAAACTACCGGGATGAACCGCCAGCCCCTTTTCAACCATCCTGGCGATACTTTCCTCCGCCAAGAGACTCACCTGGCGATGGCCGGGACCGGCGTGGGCGTCGCCTTGCAAGCCGTGCTCCGGCAGAAGGTGCGCCACGGCAACATTGCTCTTGGGAATGCCCTTGCGACGACTGACGGAGACAGCAACAATCTCGGCCTGCGCGCACAAGCGGATGACCTCG
Source organism: Bacillota bacterium (assembly GCA_021798855.1). Classification (GTDB taxonomy): domain Bacteria; phylum Bacillota; class Sulfobacillia; order JAJZIM01; family JAJZBP01; genus JAJZBP01. The sequence continues at coordinate 5,501 of JAJZBP010000046.1, read as the reverse complement.
CTTTTTTTGAATGTGGGGCCGGAGGTTTGGCGGACCGGGGAGCCGGGGGATGGGCGGGCGACACCTCAAACATCGCCGGGAAATTGCGCTTTCCCACCAACCGTTCACAGGCGTTGGTTGCCGCTTCCGGGTTCTCGAGGCGGAAACCGGGCGTCGGGAAGCAATGCGGACCCACTATCCTTTATAAGGAGAGAAGTACTTGATTTTCGCCTTGGTCCGCAGGCCATTCAATACCGCCTGATTTTGGAGGAGCCCGGTGATGGATCCGGTCGCGCCGGCCAAGCTCTGCTCCCCCGCCGGTTTGACCGCGGTGACCAGGATGATATGGTAGCCAAAGCGGCTGTGGACGACACCGCTCAATTGGCCAGCCCGCAAAGAAAAAAGCGCCTTGTTGAAAGAGGGAACGGTTTGTCCCGGTTTCAGCCACCCCAGGTAGCCGCCCTTCTTGGCGCTCCCCGGATCCTTGGAATTCGCCCGCGCCAAGGTTTCGAACTCGGTCAACAGGGCGCTGCCGTGCAAGCCTTTCAGTTCTCCGAGGAGTTTCTCCGCCAGACTCCGGCTGCTCACCAGGATGTGGTAAGCCTCGTCCTGGGGCGGAGTGACGAATTGGGACTGATGGGTGTTGTAGTAGGCGGCAATCTGGCCCTTGGTGGGATGAATCCCTCCCGCCGCCTGCAGCAAATAAGCGTGGGCCGTGCTGGCATCGGCCACATAGGCATCAACCTGGTTTTGCGACAAACTCAAAGACCCCAACCTGGCTTGGTAGGCGCTCCGGCTCGGGTAAAGCTGGCCAGCCAGGACATTTCGAACGTAACTTTGCGTTTGACTGATCTGCCCCGCTGGCATCTTGAAGTTGTGGGCTTTCGCCGCTTGGAGCAAAAGCGTGCGGTCCACAATCCCCTGCAGGGCAGTTTGGGCCGGAATTCCTTTCCCATGGCTACCGGCAAAGAGCACTTGAATGTGCTGTTCCTGTGCAACCTGGGTCTTGGTGATGGTTTGCCCGTTGACCGTCGCCGCCGGGGACGACCCGCACCCGGCCAGGAGCAAAGCCAGAACGAACAAGCCGGCGAATCCTACAACCCGCGTTTTTAGCAAATTTGTTTTCTCCTTTGATCCATCGCTGCCCCTTATCCTATCACAATGGTCCAACGCTGCACAACCAACCGGCCGACTACAGGGTTACGTCAAAGTCTGAGGGTGATCTTACCCGGCAAGGATTTTAGCAATACCCGTGTTTTTTCCCGGAATATGCTATACCAGAGCCATGAATCATAATGAGGCGCCGACCCCACTCGGGGAGCAGCAGATTCCGGATTGGTATCAATCGCTACAAATTCGCTTGCTTTGCTCCGGAGAAAGCGGACGCTGGCGGCAATTGATGAGGGAGCATCATTGCCTTGGGTTTCTGCCCTTAGTTGGCCCATCGGCCAAGTATGTGGCCACCATCGGTGAGGAGTCGATGGCACCGCTTGGCGTTCCCGTCCCCGTGAACAATGGTTGGGGTGGGCTCCGCCATTGCAAAATCGCCGTTTGCGCCATGTGACCAACAACAGCCGGTTTCTCATCCTTCCTGGGGTGCGGATACCAAACTTGGCATCGGCGGTGTTGGCGGCAAACCTTCCCCGCCGTGCGGTGAGTGACGAGCAACGCAGGCAACAACGCTAGTAAGCTGCGCCTTTTTCACCAGATCCCAAGGGAACCTTTACGCGCAGGTTCGAAGGAATCGGTCTCCATCCCCGGCTTCCCTGGCCTCGAATCGGCGGCCGGCAAGGCCCTCGGTCAAAGGCCGATTGTTTTCCTGGCGACACGACACCAAAGCTTTCACAGGGGATGAGGCGATCATGGTTCATCCACCGACTCTTTGCGTTTTTGCGCGGCAACGTAACCCAACCATTCATTGCCCTTCAAACGCAAAGCCGCCGGCAGGACCATGCCGATCCCCTGCAACAAATCGGTTTGGGCATGGAGGATTATGTCCTTGGCAAACGGCTTGATCCATGGCAGGAGGTGCAACCGGCGGAAACGATTATGGGCTCGGAAGTTCACCTGCCACGCTTGGTCATCCAGTTTGGCACAATGGTCCGCCACGGTCAGCAGATATCCCAAAAACTCCAGTTCAGTGGCCAAGAAATCATCGGGTTGGCTTCCTTCTTTCCTGGAGGCAAGTCCGCACTTCCGGTAAAATCGTCTAACCGCCAACGTCTCCTCTTGCATCAGCAGGCGTTCGACGCCGGTGTAGGCCGAACCGTAGGGGGGGGCCGGAAGTGGGCCGGGACCAACGAACAACCTGGTAAAGTCATATTCCTCCTCTCCATTAAGCGGATGATTGATCAGGTTCAACCCCGAGAGAAAATTTCGCCTCGGGTGCCAGGGGGCGATTGTTTTAAGGGAACGGCACAGGAGGTGGATGCCTTCCCCATTGAAAAGTTGGGCGTTGAAAAACCGCGCCAGAGCCAACATGGCCGAGGCTTCATGCGTCAGCCGATTTGAAACATCATTTGAACCAACAACTCTCCCCTTCGCCGTCGGCGCCTGTTCCAAACGTGATGCCTCCTCAGTTTCACTTGTACAAGGGAATCCGTCAGCCTCCGATCCGGGACATGGACCGGCCTCCCGCCTTTTCCCAGCGGAAATCCCCTTCCCTTGGCTTGGACAAAATCGCCCGCCGGAAAAGTTCTCCGAGTTTATCTCGCGAAACCCCCCGGCGCAGTGGATCCCGCAGGTCAATTCCCCCTCCTCCGGCCAAACAGGCGTACAGGAATCCATCCGCTCCCAGACGAAGCCGACGACAGGCGCCGCAGAAGTTGTGACTGACGGCCGCGATGAATCCAACCGTACCCGCCGCCCCCGGGATCCGGTAGCATTCGGCCGGCCCACCCCCTTCCACCCTCACCGAAGCCGGATGGAACGGTTCCAATGCCCGCCAAAACTCCGACAACGGCAGGTATTCGCCGCATTGAGCGACTCCCTCGCCAATGGGCATGAGTTCAATAAAACGAACGTGCAGGGGACGCTCCAAGGTTAGGCGCAAGAAAGCCGGAATTTCGTCCCGCGTCCGGCGCATGAGCAGCACGTTCAACTTGAGGGAAGAAAAGCCCTCCCGCTGGGCACGGTCAATTCCCCGGAGAACCTTGTTCAGTTCCCCCCCCCGGGTAATTTCCCGGTAGCGTTCTTGTCGCAAAGAATCCAAGCTGACGTTCAGGCGGTCCACTCCCGCTCGGCGCAATCCCCCAGCGGATCCTTCCAGGAGGAGGCCGTTCGTCGTCAGAGAAAGGTCAACCACTCCTGGGATGGCTTTCACCCGAGATAGGAAAGCAATAACCCCTTTGCGCACCAGCGGTTCGCCTCCGGTGATCCGCACCCGGCGGATGCCGTTTCCCGTGGCCACACCGAGCAATTCCAGCAACTCTTCGAAGGAAAGTATCTCTCCCTGGGGCGAGGTGGGGATCCCACCGGCAGGCAGGCAATAAAAACAACGCAGGTTGCAGCGGTCGGTGATTGATACCCTCAGGTAATCGATCTTCCTCAGATAACCGTCCCGCACTTCGCTTCCCTCCCTGATGCAACTGCCCTCAACGGATTCCACTCCAAAAAGTTCCTTTTTCCGTCGGCTGCCGTTTGCGGGAAGACGCCGGCCCCGACCTACTCCTGATCACCGGAGGAAACTCTCGATTCCCTCTTTTGCACGGAAAAATCCACCGGTGCCGGACGCACGAAGCGGGTGATCAGTACGCTCATTTCAAAAATCAAGTAGGTGGGAATGGCCAGCATCATGAGGGAAAACACATCGGGACCCGGCGCTAGGGCGGCGGCCGCCACCGTGCAGATCAACACGGCGTACTTCCGGTTATGAACCAGGAAGGCATGGGAAATTAGTCCCGCGCGGGCCAGAAAAAAGACGACCACCGGCGTCTCGAAGACCAAGCCAAATGCCAACAAGAATTTGGTGACGAAGGAAACGTAATTACCCAGAGAAATCATGGGCGCAACACCGGGCCCACCCATGGCCAGCAACGCCTTCAAGCCGAAGGGCAATACCGCATAGAAGCCAAAAACCACCCCTAAGAGGAAAAAGAAGACTGAGAATGGCACCAACAACAGCAACAATCGTCTTTCGTTGTGTTTTAAGGCCGGCAACAGGAAGCGCCAAACTTGCCAAAAGACCACCGGCAGGGACAGCAATGCTCCGCAGAAGAAAGACAACTCCAGTCGGGTCATAAAGGCTTCGGTAACACCGATGAAAACCAGGTGATAATGCCATTCCACCAGGGGAATGGAGAGAATCGCCAACAGGGATTCATAAAAAACGTAAGCCACCACGGAACAGGCCAGAATCGTCAGCAGGGATATCATCACCACACGTCGCAAGGCATCCAGGTGCTCGAGCAGGGAAATGGCCTTGTCCCCCAAGACGGTTACCTCCCTTGAAGAGATCAGGAATGGCGGTGGCGCCGGTCCCGGCGGCCACCGCCAGGCGAATCCTCAGGGAAAATAGCCTATTATCTCTTCACTTTTTATCAACATTTTCCATCTGCTGAACGTCGGCTGGCTTCAGTTCTTCCTTCGCCACTTCGTCCAGGGCGCCGGAAGTGGCCCGCCTGAATTCGCGAACCATTTTCCCCATAGCCTTACCGGCCTCGGGGAGCTTGCCGGGGCCGAAGATGATCAAGACCACCACTAGAATCAGCAGCAGGTGGGTCGGCTGCAAGATACCGTCGAACATGGTTACCGCTCCCTTCCCTTCATTTAAATTGGAAGATTCCCATCGGAACCACGCTGCCGTAGAACACCGCCCGACCCAATATTTCACCCACCACCACCAAAGCCAAGATGGTCCAGGTGGTGCGCATCCCCCGGTTCCCCTGCAAAAGCAGTAAACCTGCCGGCGCCAACCAACCGATGACGACCCGCAACCAGAAAAGAGGGGAACCCAGGATGTTGGCCAAGGTGGCCGCCGCATCGGGCCTACCGTCGGCCAGAGTGGACAGATACAGGATGTTGACCACCACGGAAACGCCTATGCCGGCCAAAAAAAAGTACCACATGGGCCCTGCGTAGGAAGGGCGGGAGCTGGTTCCCTCCTGTCCGGCTGCCGCAACCGGTACGCCGCCTGACCAACCGGAACCAGCCGCCGGGGATATCCCTTTTGCCGTGCCGAACATCACCAAAATCCCGAGAGGCACACCGGCAAGCCAAGCCGTCAGCAGGAAAGAAACCATCGGCCAAAAGCTGTCCCAGGCCGGACGGGCGGGCATGACATAGATCATGCCGGAGGCCATCAGGGCCAGAACGCCCAAAATGGCGGTCAACGGCACGGCAACCGCCTGCCGCCGGTAGCTTTCCGAAAAGTTGACGGCGGTCATAGACAGGAAAAATAAACCGGTGAGCAGGGTTTCCCGACTTAGCCATGAAGAACCCAGATTGCTCAGGGCCAAGAAGAAACCCAGCGCCTGCCCCAATTGCAGCCTGGCCACGATTATGGCCAATACCTGCAGCACCAC
>JAJZBP010000045.1 GCA_021798855.1 Bacillota bacterium | reverse complement strand
GAGACATCGGCGAAACCGGCCGGGTTGGGCCTGCCCACCAGGGATGTCGCGTCCACGTAGGCGTACCCCATCGCCCGCCGCAGCATGATCGCGAATTGGGCGTTGGTGATGGGGGCGTTCGGTTCCAGGTAGGGATAGATCATCCCGTTGGTCGACGTCACGTTGTTGGCAAAACCGTCGATCAGCCCGAAGTCTCCCGCCAAGCGCAGCGGAATCTTATACCAAGCGGCGTTACTGTAGTCGAGATACTGGCCCATGCTACTGGGCTGACATGTCTGGCCAGGAATACCAACAAAAGGACCTTCGTTGGATTTCCCCTGCCAGCACGGCGGCAGCGGCAAATCCCCCGGCACCGGCTTGCTCACCCACCAGGGATTCATGGTCTCCCCCGGCGGGGGGCCAGCGGCGGCCAGTGCCGTAACGCCGGAGCCGAGGAGCACACCCAGTACGCCCACGACCGCCAAAACCAAGCGGAGCCTCACTCCAACCTCCTCCTTTATCGGAGCCCAATAAAAAGAGCAGGCGGCGGACCATCCGCCACCCGCCACCCGTCTTTGCAAGCACCGGCCGTTCCCTCCGATGGGTGCGGCGCCGTTCCGATAAATCCGACCGCGGCCACCTCGCGGAAAAACCCTACCCCCCGCTGGCGCACCGCCCGCCCCAGGATGCCGCCAGACAGTCGCGGCCGGGAACCGCATTTTCCTTGCCGCCGCTTCCGCCGGATCCGTTGCCCGTCGGCGACGCTTGGAAGCTGTACGTACCCTGGGGCTGAACGCAGGTCTCGCCCTCCCCCGGAGTCCCGGGTGCCGCCAGGCTCGGCACGGCCACGCCGGTGGTGGCCGACACCCCCGGCACATCCACAAACCAGAACCTGGAGCCCGGCTTGCGGTAGTCAATGGTCAGTTCCACGGTCTGGGCGTAACCCGTCCGAACCGGCGCGGTGGATACCGTAACCGTTCCGCCGGAATTGATTCCAACCCCCTCCACCGCCTGCCGAATGATCTCGTCCGACTGGGAAGTGAAGCAGCCGGCGGCGGCGATACTGGCCTGAACGCTGGACGCAGCCTCGGCAAGTTGGGTCTCGACCATGGTCTGGCGCACCGCCCAGATCCCACCGAGCACGGCCGACATCGCCATCAGGCCACCCAAAATGCCGGCGATCAGTTTGCCGAACATTGTCCAGGTCCCCCTCTCCCATAAAAGCGGGTGGCGCCCCTCCGGAGCGCCACCCGTCCGAGCGGTGAGTGCCTTCCCCTACAGGCTGGTTGGACAACCGGACCCTCCGGTTATGCAGGCGACCACGCTGTTGTAAAAAGGTTGCAGTTTGTCGGTCCAGGCTCCATAGATCGCTCCCAAGACGATGGCGGTGATGGCAATCCCCCCAACCTCCATGATCACCTGGGCCGACATCCCGCCACGCTGGTTCCAGGCGCGGGTCGACATCCAAACCACCAGCATCGCCTGCAGACGGTATACCAAGTCCATGCTTTCCACCTCCTTTCCGTCCGTAAACGCCGTCACCCGAAAAGTCCCTCCAGGTACACGGCCCCGAAGGGGATGACCGCCACCAGGATGAAGCCGATCACCCCCCCGATGACCAACAGGGCCGCCACACCGCCCAGGTTTTCCCCCCTGAGTTCCCCGGCCACCGCTTCGCCTTGGAGTATCGTCTCCTCCAAAGCGGCAAAAGTGGCGGCATTGGGCAAGGAGTCCCAAGCGCCCTCCATTTCCCGGGCCAATCGATAGAAAACCGGGTGATCCACCGTCCCGGCCGTCTCGCGAATGGCCGTCTTCGGGTCGCCAGCCACGCAACCCGCAACCATCCGGTGGAGCACCCCCCGCAACGGTCCAAAGGTGTTTGCCGCCGCCTCGGAAAGGATGGTTGCCCGATCGTCTCCCAAGGACAACCCCGCCAGGAGTTGCGCCGCCACCAAAGGTGTCTGCGCCACGCAGTCCCTTTGCCAATTCAACCACCAACCCGCCAGCCTCCACGGCAAAAAGACTCTGGCCAGGACGACCCCGGCAAGCACCCCCCAGACGGGTCGTCCGAAAATCCAACCGGCGGCCGTGCCGGCCGACAAGAGGCCGATCTGCCAGATTCCGTATACCAAGGGAGATATCCCAAGGATCCCCAACCTTCGTCGCTCCTCGCCGAAGGCCAGGGAGGCCACCCAACGTCTGGCGTCCCCGGTCAACCCGACGACGCTTTGGCCCCATTCGCCGAGCACAAGAACCGCCCCGCCGCCGAATAAAACGCCCAACAGTCCCGGTAAAAACACGGCTCAACCCTCCCCCGTTGCCGCATCAAAGAACAAGGAGCCGTAAAACACGGCTCCAAGCCAAAGCACCGCCACGATCAGCCAAACCAAATTACCGCCTTGCCCATACCAATTCCACGCGGAAACCCAGCCGAACCGCCCCAAACCAAGAATACAGGCATCCAACAAAATTATCCCACCCGCCAGTTTCTTGGCTGGAACGTATTGGCCGCGCGCCCGGAGGCTCTGCTGCTGGCGAAGCGCCAGGAAGGTACCCAGGCGGCGCAAGGTCGGCCGCACGTCGAATCCCTGGTCCAACCCGGCCTGTAAACAATGGACCAACAACACCAGGTCCGGTCTCTTTTTCCTCAGGGCTTCCGGAAGCGTCGCCTTCAGTTCCGCGCGCCCGGAATTGGTCGCCGAAACGGCGCTCCCCAGTCCCGCCAAGACCAGGCTTTGATTTCGACCACCACTCCCAGCCATGCAAGTCCGTTGATGGATGATGTTGTAAGCTACGGACAGCCCGTCGGCCAAGTGCATGGTCGGCTCCGCGTCCAACAGGCGGACCAATTCCTGGGTTAGGTCCCGGAGGAGTTCACCATCGGCTTTGGCGCCCCGCATTTCCCGCAGGTGCCCGACGGCCAAAGGAATCCCCCCGACCAAAGCTCCGAACACGACGCCGACCGGGAAGAAACCACTCCACAGGCCACCCACGATCATACCCACGAAGAAATACAGTCCGGCCAAACCCACCGAAGAACCCACCACGCCCAACGGCTTGGGCGCCGCGAAACGCTCCTTTTGCAACACCCCCAGCAACGGAACGTTGGGGACGAGGGAACCAACCGCCAAATACACCCCCGCCGCCGCCGAGAGAGCCAGGAACCAAACGGGTGGCATCGTCTTCTCCCCCATTCACGGCGTGAGATCGCCGAACTGCCGCCGGGCGTGGTCCCAGGCAAACAGGGTCTTCAGGCCCGGTCTTTCTTTATCCCAAGGCAAAACGGCGCTCAAGGACTCCGCCCGCAGTGTGCCATCGGCTTCCCTGGTAACCTGCAGGATGAAGTCCAGGGCATCGTGGATCTTTTCCAGCAGGAATTCGACGGGTGAAGGATCGCCGTTTTCCCGGTAGAAACCGACGAAACGACGCAGGACGGCCTGCGGATTCTTGGCGTGGATCGAAGTGATGGCCCCTTGCAAATTCGCCAGGATCGCTTCAACCAAATGCATCCCCTCCTTGGAACGAACCTCACCCAGGATGAACCAAGCCGGGTTTTGTCGCATCGCGTTGATCACGGCCACTTCATAGGTCAAGCCGCGTCTTTCGTCGGCCACCAAAGACAGCAAGTGCCTCCTGTCCGGCCGCAATTCCGGAATGTCCTGCACCAAAATCAACCGTTCATCCGGTGGAATTTCCCCGATCAGGGCAGCGATGGTCGTGGTTTTCCCGGAATAGGGCGGCCCGGAGACGATGATGTTCTTCCGGCCACGGACGGCATCGGCCAGGAAGTCGGCCATCCTCCGGTCAAAGTAATTCTCCCCAACCAAATCCTCCAGGCTGAACCGTTTGGTGCTCGACGAAGTCTTGCGGATGGAAAGGGCCGGTCCGTCCTGCGCGAACGGACGGATGACCGCATTTATTCTGGTGCCGTCGGGGCGGGTGAAATCGGCGTACGGGACGGCCGCATTGATGGACTTGTGGGAAAACCGAACCAGGCGATTTTGCAAAAAGTCGTATACGGCTCTGTTCCCACCCGGGAAAACCCCAGCGTACTCCTGAATGCCTCCGCGTACCACGAAAATTTGGCCACCCGGAACAACGTTGATTTCCGTGATCTCCCGGTCTTCAACGAAAGCCTGCAGCGGTCCCAGGGCGAAAATATCATTGAGAATGGTTTGGATCGCCGCCGCGGCAACGGGAAAGGAGATCTTTTCCCGACCGGCGATCTTCTCCAACCATTCTCTTGCCTGCTCGCGATGTCGGTCCACATAAACGCTGGTGAAAAGGTGGGGAGCCTCTTGAAGCAGGTTCTCCCCCAATACGGCGATCGTCCGGTTCAGACCCTCCTCCTCCATCAATGAATCGGATCCGGGCTTCCCCGGACGGTTCAGATCGATCCTGGCCACGCGCGGCCGCTCCTTTCGCGAAACGACTGGCTGTTACGAACCAGACGCCGTCAACGGCGATGACGTCCTTTTCCGTTCCGGCAGATTTTGCAATACATCGACCAACAACTGGGTCCAGGGCCCCTTCCTTTTCCCCTCCCCGCCGCCGGGCAAATATGGCTCCCTAGCCCAGGCGTATCGTTGGTCAAAGGGAATGACCGCAGCCACCGGGAGGCCCGTCCTTTCCGCGATCTCCCGCGGGGTATCCCGGGTGCCGTCCCACTTGTTGATCACCAGGCGGCACTTGCGGCGAATCTGAACCAAGGAAGGAATCCTATCGAAAACCTGCAGCTTGTCCCGGTTAAGCTCAACCGAAGGCAAAAAAGATTCGACCACCACGTAGACGGTCGTGGCCGCCTGCAGTCCGGTCAAGGTGGTCGTCTCCTCAGCCAGCGGATCCAGATCGAGAACGGTCAGCTCAAAATGCTTGCGGCAATACTCAAGCCAAGCCAAAAACCTCTCCCGCGGCACGTCGGGCACGGCGGTGGCCACTCTCCCGCGTCCCGGCAGCAGATAGATCCCATCCTTCGTCCGGGCGAAACATTCCGGATGCAGCATTTCCGGCAGGGCTTCCATGCCCCGCTCCGGCTGTTCGACACCGAAGGCCGGCAATAGACCACAGGCCCGCACATCGGCGTCAAGCCCGACCACAGCCATTCCCCGGCTGCGGGCACAGGCCAGGAGGTTGGCCACCACCGTGGTCTTTCCCACGCCCCCCTTGACGCTCCACACCCCAATCTCCTTGGCCACCGCCACCCGGCCCACCGGACCGGTCCGCCGTCCCCCGCCGGGGGAACCTGAAGACGCCGGTGCCGCCGGTTGGACGCCTCCGGCCCCAGACCACACCGGAAGACCGCCGAACCTGCCGATTTTACCCAATAAACCCCGCAAGACCGCACTGCCGACGGGAACCACGGCCCGGCCGGCCGTCTCCTCCCGTGGCGGCAGGTGCTCTCGAAAGGCACCGGCGCCTTCGCGCGGCTTGAACGATATCGACCCAACCGAAGCCGGCGCTGGGCCAACCGTCCCCCGCTTCAGCGCCGGCGGGTTGATCTGTTCCGTTCGTTCCCGTACCGAACCGGCACCTACGCCGGGGGGGCGCCAACCGTCTTCGCGCCCCTTCCTACCCAGCGAGCAAAATTCCACGGCATCGGCATAGGCGGCCGGATGGAAAATCAACCGAGTCAGATCTTCCTCCAGAATCGGCCCGCCTCCCGGAAGCAGATCGAAAACCCCATGGGCAATGGCCAATTCCACCAATTCCTGTCCCTCGTCGTCCAGCTCGCCGACCAGCAAAATCACCCGGGCACGGGGATGCCTCCGACGCAACACCGGCAGGACCGCTCCGACGGCTTCATCTCCCGGCAAGTGACGGGAGAGGATTACCAAATCCGGTTCGGTTTCGGTCACCGCCTCCAAAAGGTGGTTGGTCAGTTGGACGGGAGGGGGAAGGTCCATGCGCCGTCCGAAATTGCTCCGCACCCATTCCTCCATGCCGGGGGAATCCACCGCCAGCAGGAGCACTCCCCGCAGCATATCGTTTTCCGTCAACCTCTTCATCCTCCTTGCAATTATGCCACCGGGGGGAGTGCCTCCCCCCGGCGTCCCTTCACGAGGCATCCTTCCCCTTTTCCCGCGCCCCTTCCAAGAACTGCACCTGCCAGGCCACCACCTTGGCCGCCTTCTTGTCCTCTTCCCCTTTCTGGTACTTCTGAATCTCCAAGTGCCCCTGCACGGCCACCTTCCGGCCCCGTCCCAGATATTCACCACAGGCTTCCGCAAGTTTCCGCCAGACGACCACGTCGATGAAATCCGCCTTCTTCTCGGCATCCCCGCTTCGCCCCGGGCGTCCGACGGCCAGGGTGAACTCTCCCACGGCCACCCCCTCCTGGGTGTAACTGAGGCGTGGATCTTGGGCGAGTCGCCCGATTAAGACAACCTGATTCATCTTTACGTCGGCCCGATCAGCAACGCAAGCGGCTCGGTGTGGCACCGTCCACCGTCCGTCCCGCTGTCAGGCCGGTTCCCCCCTTTCTATGTCTTCCATTTCTTCCTCCAACTTGGCCACTTCTCCCGGATCGGTGGTGATCAACCGATGCAGTTCCGGCGGCACCTCAACCTTCAGGGCCACCCGTCGGCTGCCGGCCAGCAGCAGACCCTCCCCCCGGCGGGCGGCGGCCAGAAATTCCTTCTCCCGTTGGCTCAGGGAAAAGAAATCACCCATGGTCTCCACCTCCTCCTGGTTGTTGGCCTTCATCAGCAACACCAGGGGCGCGTTGGCCAAACAGGCCCGGGCCGCCTTGCCGCCGTTGTCCTCGCGTCCCAAAAAGTCGTGGATGCTCTGGGTGATCAAAGAGATCCCCGCCCCCAGCTTGCGGGAAGCCCGGAAGAGTCCCTCGACGAAAGCCGCCGTCGGCGCGTGTCCCAACAGGTAGTGGGCCTCATCGATGGCCACCACCCGGCGCCGTTTTCCCGCCCGCAACCGCTGCCAGACGAACTCGGTCAGGATGAAATAACTCGGCGCCGCCAGATCCGGATGCCCGGTGACCACTTCGTGAACGTCGAAAACCACCACCTCGGCTCCCAGGTCCACGGACGTCTCCCCGTTGAAGAGCGCCAGGCTACCGGCGACAAATGGGTCCAGCAGGGTGGCCATCCGCCTCCCGTCGGCGCTCCCCCGCAACACCTCCACCAAGTCACCCAGGGTGGGCATGGGCTTCGCCCGCGGCTGTAGGTAAAACTGCATCCCCCCTTTCCCCACGCTGGTCAGATTCGGTTCCTGGAAAAAGGAATCCCAGGTGTCCTCGTAACCGTATCGCCGATACAGGCGGAACAAAACGCCATCCAGGAAAGCCAACTCGGCGGGGGTCAGGTCCGGCACCAGCAGTTGCAAAAGACCCCTCAGGTAGACGGCCTTCCGGCTGAGGGGCTTCCCGTCCTGTTTTGAGCGGCGGCGAGCCGCCGGGGGGGAGATCTCCAGCGGGTTGACGTGATCCGGGCTTCCCACCCCCAAACGGACATACTGCCCCCCCAGGGCTTCGCACCACCCCTGGTACTCGCGATCCGAAGCGTCCAAAACGATACCCCCCTCCCGTCGGAAGCGGCTTTGGGTCAGGAGGTACTTGAGCCAGTAACTCTTCCCCGCCCCCGAGGCGGCCACGGTCACCGTGTGGGGCGACATGAAGCTGAAACGGTCCAGGAGGACCAGGGAATTATTGCTCTGGTTGAGCCCCCAGATGTCCCCGCCGCTTTGAGCCAGTTCCCCGGAAACGAAGGGAAAGGTGGTGGACAGCGAAAAGGAGTCCAGGTTGCGCCGGCGGGCCACCGTCTCTTCGCCGGCGGGCAAGGTGGTGCGAAAAGCCTCCAGTTGCTGCAGGCGGCAACGCCTCCAGATCAGAAGCTTGCCTCCCATCTCGCTCTCCAACTCTTTGGTCCGGCGATCGAGTTCCTCCAGGGAATCGGCCCAAATGGTGACTTCTAAGTGGTATTGAAAAATGCGCACCTGACTGCGGGCCAACCGGTCCCGCAGGTCGCGCGCATCCTCGAAGGCGGCCTGGAGATAGGGATCAGGCACCCGACCCTGGCGCTGGTCGGCCAGGATGGCTCCCTGGTGGTACTTCAATTGCTCGGTCAGCTGGCGCACGGCGGTCCTTGAGTCAAGCGGTTCGACCACCGCGCTGATCCGCAGGTCGGCGGGAAAGGCGTAAAGACCGTCCAGCCAACCGCCGCTCACCTCCCGGGGGTAGCCGATCACCGCCAGGGTGCGGGCAAAGCGTTCACCGACGCGCAGGTGATCTGGTTTCACCTCGAGGGAATCGGGAGCCAGCAGGTCGGCAAGGGCCGGCACTCCCCTGGCCAACTCCACCGTCCCCCCGGAGGACCGAGCACAACCCGGCGTCAGGTAACCGGTGAAGTCCTCTCCCGTTCCGGCAGTGCCGCTCCAAACCGTCGCCAACATTTCCGTCAGTTCCCCTTCACCCAAAAGGCGCGGACTGAGGCCCAAGCGGACCAGCCCTTTTTCCACCGCCAGCTTTCTTTCAGCCAAGCGGCCGCCGGCCTCTTCTTGGTTCTCCTCCCAGACGACCAAGAAATGCTGATGAGTGAGGATCCTCCGGGTGGCCAAAAGCCCCTGGACGAAGCGCAACTGGGCCGCGGCGTGCCATCCCAGGGACGGGATGTCCTCCCGCCCGGCCGCCACCCGTAGAAATTCCAGGTAGGAATCCAGACGCTTAACCTTGGTGAAGGCCAACATCTGCACGGGAAAAGACAGGGAGTTGAGAAACTCGCGGTAGGCAACCAGGCAGGTCTCCTTTTCAGCGTCGCTCTTCAGGTCGAAGTTGACAGCGCCCACCTGGAACACCCGGGCTTGACGGTCACCCGTCCGCAGGACGCCCCCGCCGATTCCCCCCAAGGCAACGATCTCCTGGGTGGAAACCCCCCCGTCCTTCCCGAAGCCGTAGCGCACCGTGCGCTGCCGCCGCCAATAACGGCAGATCCGCCAGAGCCACAGAGGAGCTTTTTCCCCTTCCGGCTCCAAAAAGCCCAGGGCCATGCCCACCCCCAGCGCCACCCCTCCCCCCAGGAAACGAAGAATCGCGGGCAGGGGTAGGCGCAACAGTCCCCAGGCGGCCAAACCGCCCGCAGCCAAACATAGGAATTGGCCCACGGTGAAAGGCCCGAAGATCCGGTAGGTCTGCTTCGTTTCCCCGGGAATCCGGTAGCGCACGTTAAAGAACTCCCATCGCCGTCCCGGCGGCCTCCAGGGCCTCCTGCGCCGTCCAGGAAAGCAGGTAGACGGCCCTCAGCCAATTGCCGTGGCCGCCGGTCCTGGAGCCGAGGAGGTTCCGCAAGAGTCCGGGAACCTTGATGGCCACCCAGATGCCGGCGAGGGCCGTCATGTAGTGGTCGAGCGTCGCCCCGGCCCCTGTCGGCCCTTGGCCGACCCCCAACCCCAAGAAGAGCCAAAAGACCAAGGCCTGACCACTCTGGAAGAAAATCAGGACCAGGATCTCGCCCAGGACCGCGCTCCAGATTTGGGCTGCCTCCTCCAGGGTCCACAGGGCGCCGGCCAAGGGGAGCAGGGCCGTCAGCAGGACGATTTCCGCCCCGCGCACGTAATAGGTCAGGACCAGGTAGACCACCCCCAGGAGGAGGCACAGGCCCATGACCAAAAAGAGGAGGCCGTCGGAGAGACCGCCGGCCAGAAGGTTTTCGATGCGCAGGCCACCCGCCGCCCGGATGACCGAGGCGACGAAAACGTTGTTGACCTGAAGGAGGAAGGCCACCAGTTGGAAGCTGTAGGCGATCATGACGGCGCCCAGCATCGCCCGGGGGATGAGGGCCAGGGGTGTGGTGGCCGCGCCGCCCGCCGCCGCGAACATGGAGCGGAAGACGCCGTAGACCAGGACGGCGGCCAGGAAGGCCAGGGACACGTCGCGGCTGTAGGCCCAAACGGTTTCGGCCGCCGCTCCCAGGGTGAACGCGCGAAAGACCGTCACCTGAAGGACGGCCGTGGTGCCGTTGGTCCAGTCCCGGGCCAGTTCTTTCACGATCCCGCTCAAAAGGCCGGTGAACATCTGCAAAAGGTACTGTTCCACCGCGGCGATCCCCCCATAATTGTGATTGGCTGACGCTTCCGGGCGCGGACCAAAAACCAGGACCCGCATTGCCGCAGGTCCGTCGTGGAGCTTTATCCGGTAGGTTGGACGAGCTTTGCCCCGGAGCCTTGGCCCGGTCTCAGGGAAACCGGCGAATTAACTCCAGATCCTTGGGCGAGAGGAGGCTTCGCCGCTCCCGTATGGGGTGGAAACCACCCCCGGCGCGGACGTTGATCACCGGGTCCGGAACCTTCGCGGTTCAAAGTCCGCCGGGTTTCCGTAGCGGCGCGCGGACCGACCACCGTGGTTGTGACAGCAAAAAGACCCGCATTGCTGTAGGCCTTTCGCGAATTTCCAAGTATCGGACTTTAGCGTTCTAAAATCTAGGGATGCTTGAGCAGGCCGATGATGGCCACCGCCAGACTGGCAAGAGTCGTTCCCAGGATCCCGATTAAAAACCAGTAAAACCGGTCCACCTTGGTCTCCAAACGGTCCAATCTGGTCTCCACTCGGTTCAGGTCTTGCTTGATGGCAGCCTCAACCCGACTCAGGTCATCCTTACCGGCAGCTTCGAGCCGACCCAGGCCTTCCTTGCCGGCAGCCTCCAGCCGACTCAGGTCTTGCTTGATGGCAGTCTCAACCCGACTCAGGTCATCCTTACCGGCAGCTTCGAGCCGACCCAGGCCTTCCTTACCGGCAGCCTCCAGCCGACGCAGGTCTTCCTTGGTCACCATGTTGGTTTCAATATTATGGACTCGGTCCTCAAGCCTGCCGAACCTGGAGCGCAGGTCGGAAATCCCTTCACCAAGCTGATGAAGGTATTCTTCCTGCCAATTGACGGACATATCCGCCATGGTGCTCACCTGCCTTGCCTCCCCATTTTACCCGGTCTTGCCCCCTTTGGAAAGCCCTCCTCACCCGCCCGTCAACCGGCTGGAATCAGGGACGTCACCAGTGAAATGATGGTCGGCGCCAGGAGGGCCACCACCAGACCGAGCACCGCGACGGTGAGGATCCGCCGGGCTTCTTCGGCGGAATGCGGACTATGGGCAAACATGTATTTGATGGCCCCATACGCCAGGACCGCGGTGGAAACCCCGCCGGCCAAGTACTGGAACCAGGACACCACGTTGTTCAACAGTTGAATGATGGTGGCTCCGGCCTGACCACCGATGGGAGGGGTGGCTGCCATAACCGCTGCCGGCGCCCAACATATAAGGGTGACCAAAACCGCACTCAACCCGCCGGCCATAAAAAAAAAGCCTGCTCGCCCGCCTCCACCGCGCCGAGGTATACCTTGTCGTCGCTCCGCGTCCCTCCTTGGTCGAAACTTCCTGCCGTTCAACCAAGCCACCCGCCTTTCCTCCTTCCCCGACTTTCGCCAAAGCTCAACCCTGCGGGATTTGCATGACACTTCCCGGTTGACTGTGCTTTTCTCGGCGCGAATCTGTTCGGTGCAGGTTTTTTCGCGTCCATAGGGTATCTTAGCATAATATGGTTTTTATTGTCAAGCGACAGATCCGTTTTTTTTGCAAGTCTCCCGACTAATTTCGCCGCGAAGCCTTACCAATGTCGTCCCGCGTTGATTCCCGGACGACTTGCAAACTCGCCCTTTCGGGTATCTGACTCTTCCGAATCGACAAGGAAGGATTCGCCTCCGCACACCCGCCCGTCGCCTGAATCTTGACGCAGGCAGCTTTTGCGCCGAGGAGCGTCCGCGGGCAAGAAACTGACCTCGAGCCTTGCGCAGGCGCCACCCGTGGTGCCGGGACCGTCGCTCGCCCCCCCCGCCGCCCGATTTACCGCCGATGAAGGCTACCGCGCCATAAAGGTATTCCGTCAATGGCGGCGAATACATGACCCAAAAGGGTTGGCAACCCGCCCCGTCCGGAAGGAATTCT
>JAJZBP010000044.1 GCA_021798855.1 Bacillota bacterium | reverse complement strand
ATCTCTTTTTCAATTTGGCAATATCGCCGAAGACCGCTGAAACATCCTGTTTTTCGCTCTCCCAATTCCTCCCGATTTCCTTTTCCAGGCTTTTGAATCCCTCGTCCATCCGGCGTTTCAAACTGAAAAACTCGGAACTCATATCACCTTGGACCTTTTGGATGTCCTTTTCCACCTGCCCCAGGTGCGAGTCCATCTGATCTAAACGAGTGTCTATCTGATCTAAACGAGTGTCCATCCGGTCTAAACGAGTGTCCATCCGGTCTAAACGAGTGTCCATCTGATCTAAACGAGTGTCCATCCGGTCTAAACGAGTGTCCATCCGATCTAAACGAGTGTCCATCTGTTCTAAACGAGTGTCCATCTGTTCTAAACGAGTGTCCATCCGGTCTAAACGAGTGTCCATCCGGCCGACTCCGATTTCCAACTGGTCCAAACGGCCCATAATCGGCCGGCCAAACTTTTCTGCGAATCGTTCTTCCGCGGCGTCAACCGCTTGCCTGGCCACCTGGGTAACCAGTTCCGCCAACTCCGCCTTGTCCATGTTTCCCGGCTCCTTTCTCATCAGCGCGGGACCACCTCGCCAAAACAAGCGCGCAAGGCTTCAACCGTAAGGATTCCCAAGCGCAGGATGACCGGCGGGTCGACGGTGAAATCCACCACCGTGGAAGCCACCCCCAAGGGGCAGGGACCTGCATCCAAAATCAGGTCGACCCGGTCGCCAAGATCGGCCAAGGCCGCGGCGGCAGTGGCGGGACTGGTCCGCCCGGAACGGTTGGCGCTGGTGCCGGCCAGAGGCCGCCCCAAGGCGGCGGCCAGGCCGCGCGCCACCGGGTGGTCGGGCAGGCGCAGGGAGACCGTTTCCAGCCCCGCGGCGATCCAGGGCGGGCAAGCCGGTGCGCGACGCAGGACCGCCGCGAGGGGGCCGGGCCAAAAAGCGGCGGCGGCCAGTTGGAAAGCGGAGGAAGGAGCCAGGGTGAACCGCTCCGCCTGTTCGGCGGTGGCCAGGTGCAGACTGAGGGGTTTGCCCGCCAGGCGGCCTTTGGCGACGAAAACCCGCTCGACCGCCGCGGCGTTGTCCGGATCGGCCGCCAACCCGTAAACGGTCTCGGTGGGGAAAACGACCAACCCTCCGTCCGCCAGGATCCGCGCCCCTTCCGCCAAAACGGTCGCGTCGGGGCACAAAGGATCCACCTTCAGGATTTTGGGCATTTCAGGGCTCCCGCCGGAAAACGGCCACCCGCTCGATTCCCGCCAAATCGTCCCGGAACGGCAGG
This sequence comes from Bacillota bacterium, assembly GCA_021798855.1. Taxonomy (GTDB): domain Bacteria; phylum Bacillota; class Sulfobacillia; order JAJZIM01; family JAJZBP01; genus JAJZBP01. The sequence continues at coordinate 10,704 of JAJZBP010000044.1, read as the reverse complement.
GGGCGCCACGGCGTGCCGCGGGCCAATTCCCGCACGGCCGGCCCCTGCCCGAAACCCAATTCCAAAACCGCCAAGCCCCCTGGTCGCACCCGGTCGACTCCATCCGCCAGGAGGCGGCGGTAAAAATAAAGGCCGTCCCCGCCGCCATCCAGGGCCAGACGCGGTTCGGCCCGCACCTCGGGGGGAAGGCCGGGCAGATCCCCGGTGGCGACGTAGGGGGGGTTGGAGACCAGGAAGTTCAATTTGATCTCGTCGGGAAGGGCGGCCAAGAGATCCCCCCGGTGGAAGAAGACGTTGGTCGCGCCGCAGGCCGCGGCGTTTTCCCGGGCCACCGCCAAGGCATCCGCGGAGACATCGGTAGCATGGATGCGGGCGTGCGGAAGCTCGACGGCCAAGGCCAGGCCGATGCAGCCACTCCCGGTTCCGACGTCGGCGATCCGGGGCCGCTCCAGCCCGTCGGCCAGTTCCAGCACCGTTTCGACCAGGGTCTCAGTCTCGGGGCGGGGAACGAGGACGCGGGGATCAACCCGCAAACTCAACGACCAAAAGCCAGCCTCCCCCAGAAGATACTGGAGGGGAACACCGGCAAACCTTTTTTTTAAATTGTCCCGGTAACGTTCCCAGGCCACGGGTTCCAGGGGCCGGGAAGGCTCAAGGAACAGGCGCTCCACGGGCCAAGCGCAGGCTCCGGCCAGGATTAGCGCCACTTCCCGGCCCCTCCCGCCGCCCAACAGGCGGCCCCCAAACAAAAGGGCCTCCCGCGCCGTCATGCCCCCAGCCCCTCGTCGGCCTTCAGTTTTTCGCTCTCGTCGCGGGTGATCAGGGCGTCGATCAACTCGTCCAGGTCGCCGTCCAGGGCGGCGGGCAAGCGGTAGAGGGTCAGGCCGATACGGTGGTCGGTGACGCGACCCTGGGGGAAATTGTACGTGCGGATGCGTTCGCTGCGGTCGCCCGATCCAACCTGGGAGCGACGCAGGGTGCCGATGCTTTGGGCGGCCTCCCGCTCACGCAGGTCGAGGAGCCGGGCGCGCAGGACGCGCATGCCTTTGTCTTTGTTCTTGTGCTGGGATCGCTCATCCTGGCTCATGACGACGATGCCGGTGGGCAGGTGGGTGATGCGCACCGCCGATTCGGTTTTGTTGACGTGCTGACCGCCCGCGCCACCGGAGCGCAGGGTGTCAATTCTCAGGTCGTCCGGGTTGATGGCCACGTCCACTTCTTCGGCCTCCGGCAGCACCGCCACCGTGGCCGCGGAGGTGTGGATCCTCCCGCTCGCCTCGGTGTCCGGGATGCGCTGCACCCGGTGGACGCCGCTCTCGAATTTGAGCCGGCTGAAGGCCCCCTGGCCGGCGATCCCCAGGATGACTTCCTTGAAGCCGCCGATGTCGGTGGGATTGGCATCAAGCACCTCAACCCGCCAGTTGTGCCGCTCGGCGTAACGGCTGTAGGCCCGGCACAGATCGGCGGCGAAAAGGGCGGCTTCCTCCCCTCCGGTGCCGGCCCGGATCTCGACGATCACGTTCTTCTCGTCCCGCGGGTCACGAGGCAAAAGCAGGCGGCGCAATTGGGCGGAAAGCGTCGCCTTTTTCTCCTGGAGGCTTTCCAACTCCTCTTTGGCCAAGAAAACCAAGTCCTCGTCCGGACTTGCGAGGAGATCCCTGGCGTCGTCCTCCTCCGCCTCCACTCGACGGAAAGAACGGTAGCAGGTAACCACTTCCTCCAAGCGGGACCGTTCCTTGGCCAGTTCGCGGTATCTGCCCTGATCGGCCAGAATGCCGGGGTCGATCAATTGCCGGGACAGGTCTTCGTAGCGTTCCACCACCGCATCAAGGTCAGTGAACATTCAGCTTCCACCACCTCGCCGCACCGCACCTCGGCCACACCAAGCCTTAACCGTGAACCCGCCGGTTCATAGACCATAACGCTTTTTGAAACGCTCCACTCGGCCGCCCGCGTCCACGATCCGCTGTTTGCCGGTGTAGAAGGGGTGACACTTGGCGCACACATCCACCTTCATGGTTTTCTTGGTGGAACCCACGGTATAGGCCGCACCGCAACCACAGGTGACCGTGGTCAATTGGTAGGTTGGGTGGATATCCGTTTTCACTCGTTGTTCATCTCCTTTTCGCCTGTTTTTTCGGTCCGCCAGCGAGTATAACACAAGATCCGGGCTACGGGAAATAACCCGGCGGGGTTCGGGCAGGGGGTGGGTCAAGTCGCGGGGCGAGGTGGAATGAGGGCGGGGTGGGGTGGAAAAACGAAGCGGCACCGAACGAAGCGGGCGACAACGGGCGGGAACGAGCGGAAAAACGGGGGGGGGTGGAAAGGGCGGGTAACAGCGGGAAAATCGGAGCCAAGCAGGGATGTATTGGGTAGCAATAGAAAGGTATGTGTTTAAGAAATAGTGGCGGAATGGGGGAGGGGGGAAATTCGGTGGAGATGGATCTCGGCACACTGGTGGAACGGTTGCAGGCAGCGAGGAAATCAGGCAAATGCGCGGACTGTCGCTATTTTTTCGAAGTCGTGCTCTGCGCACAGGAAGCGTCGGAGGAGGTTGCGGGGGACGCCGCCGCGCGGGCGGCGGCGACGTTGGAAGAGTGGCTGGTTGAAAGCCAGCCAAGGAAAATCCACAAACGGTTGAGCTGCAATCCCTGCCCACCCGGCGACCTGTCGCGCAAGTACGGTTATTGACGGATCCGGGATGCGGGAGTAGCGGATTCTTCGGAATTTGCCGCGACAATCATCGGGAGAACCACCGCCCCTCTTTCGTCTTCTACCGCTCAACTCTCGGCTCAACTCTCGGCGCTCGTTAGGTGAGCCTTGGCTTTTTCCCAATCCGCGAGGAAATGCGCAACTCCCACATCGGTCAATGGATGGTGCAACATCACCTGGAGCACCTTAAAGGGCACCGTGGCCACATGAGCCCCACATTTCGCTGCGTCCAGGACGTGGATCGGGTGACGGATGCTGGCGGCGATAACCTGCGTCGCGAATCCTCCCTGCCGGAAGACCTCAACGGTTTCCCGGACAACCGCCATGCCGTCCTGGGAAATGTCGTCCAACCGTCCAACGAAAGGGGAAACGTAGGTGGCTCCGCTCAGGGCGGCCAACAACGCCTGGTTGGCAGAAAAAATCAAGGTCACGTTGGTCGGGATCCCCCGGCTGGAAAGTTCCGCAGCCGCCGTCAGTCCCGCTTCGCCGACGGGAACCTTGATCACCACGTTGGGGGCAAGGGTAGCCAGGATCTCCGCTTCCCGCACCATTCCGGACGCGTCGGTGGCCAGCACTTCCGCGCTGATGGGGCCGTCCACCACGGCGGCGATATCCCGAATGCGGCGATGAAAATCCGCTCCCTCTTTGGCCACCAGGGTTGGGTTGGTGGTAACCCCACCCAACACGCCCCACGCCGCAACCTTCTTGATCTCATCCAGATTGGCGGTGTCCAGAAAAAGGCGCATCAGAAATTGTTCTCCTTTCGTTTGGGACGGAATGGACGGAATGGATTTTTCACATCATTCCTCCCGCTGCGAACATTCGACGATAATCGTCAAGCGGCTTCCTGCCGGCGCCGCGGTGCTCCACTTTCGGCCCGGATGAAACTGCGCCCGGATCGCCGCGACATGGGAATCAACCGTGGGCGGGTGGCGAACCCAGGATCATCACGCCTCCTCATCGCCTGCGGAATCATCACCACCTTTCCCCTCGCGTTGGAAATATCATACCACGAATACTCCACCGGGAGTCCACCTGGCCTCCGGATGGGCGAAAAAGGGTATGGTGGGGAAGGAATTCATGTCGCGCTCCATGTCGCTCCATGTCGCTTAAAAACTTTTCAACCCATCTTGACCACCGGCGCGGTTGGTTGTTATCATAGGGCAGGCTGTTTTCCCCAATCTCTTTTCGCCCTCGGGAAGGGCCTTTTCCGGTCACCTTTTACCATCTTTCAAGGAAAGGAGCGGTGTTCTTGGCTCTGTTGATCAACGAAGAATGCATCGCTTGCGGGGCTTGCGAGGGAGAATGCCCCAACGAAGCCATCACTTCGGGGGACGACATCTTCATCATCGACCCCGATAAGTGCACGGAGTGCTACGGCTTCTACGCCAGCCAGCAGTGCGTGGACGTATGCCCCGTCACCTGCATTGTTCCCGATCCCGCCCATCAGGAATCCAAAGAGCAGTTGGCCGCCAAATTCTCGACCGATCACCCCGGCAGCCCCCTGGAAAATACCGAAACCTGGACGGCCCTGAAGGGCTAATCATCCGGTCCCGGCTTGGAGAGTAATCAGGCGCAGTCCCCCGTTGGGGGGCTTCGCCTTTTTCGTTCAACAGTTCAACAACTTGTAATTCAATTTGCCCAACATATCCCGATGATACTCCGCATAAACCCCCTCTCGTGGGGGGTGCGATCGGTTTTGATCGTCATTGGTCTCAGGACGCTGAGTTTGACCCTGGTCCTGGTGGCCGCAAGCCTCCTGGTTATTTTTTTCTTGCTTCCACGCCCCCCGACCCTATCCGCACCCGTTACCCACGTATCCACAACCAGTAAACTGGTCGCCCTGACCTTCGACGACGGCCCCGATCCCCGCTACACGCCACAAATCCTGGCGACCCTCGCCCGCAACCAGGCTCAGGCCACTTTCTTCCTCCTCGGCTCCATGGTCGACAAATACCCCCAATTGGCCCAGCGGATCGTCGCTCAGGGCAACGAGGTAGCCAACCACGGTTTCCGCCACCTCAACTGCCGGAATTGTTCCAGCACGGTCACCCGTCAGGACATTGAGAGCGCCCAGGCGGCCATTCAGCAAGCCACCGGCGTCAAACCGACGCTTTTCCGTTACCCCTATGGAAAATATAACGCCTCCTCCCTGCGGGCGGTTGAACAGGCCGGACTCACGCCCATCCAATGGACCGTGGATTCCTTCGATTGGCGGCGTCCCCCACCGGGGACCATCGCCAATCGCGTGCTTTCCCAGGTCAAACCAGGGTCCATCGTTCTTCTCCACGACGGCGGCGGTTCCAACAGGGCAAACACGGTGGCGGCCCTCGAACTGATCCTCCCCGTTCTTAAAAAGGAAGGCTACCGGATGGTGACGGTCTCCCGCATGCTCCAGATGAGTCAGGGAGGTTGATCGGCACCGGACCGCCGAGGATTCATTGCGGAGGTAAATAGAGGATTGGATTGACCGGCACATTGTTCAACCGGATCTCGAAATGGAGGTGGGGACCGGTGGCGTAACCCGTGGCCCCCGCCAAAGTTATGGGCTGTCCCTGAGCCACCTGGTCGCCCTTATGCACCAGGATCTTCTCGGCGTGGGCATATAAAGTGGTGACGCCGTTCCCGTTGTCCAGGATCACCGTATTCCCGTAACCGATGATCCAACCGGCATAGATCACCTTTCCCGCCGCCGCCGCCACGACGGTGGTCCCATACCAGACGCCGATGTCTATGCCGCTGTGAAACTCCATTTTCTTGAGGACCGGATCATAGTTTTCACCGAACGGTCGAGTAATCACGGCCTTGGCCGGCCAAATGAAATGAATGTTCGCCAGGGATGCCGCCGTCCCACTGGAACCTTGAAGCTGGCTGATGATGGCAGTCACCTGGGCCTGGGCTTCCTCCAATTGTTGAATGGCCGCCCGGCGCGCGGCGACGTCGTTCTCCAGAGTTGCCACAATCCGGCGGCGATCGGCAACCTTGGCGGCCGCCAAATTCTCCTGCCCCAGGTCCTGTCTAATCAAACCGCGCAGCCGGCTCTGCACGGCCGTGAGACTTGCTTCTTTGCGCACCGTGGCGTTGCGTTGGGTCTGAACCACGTGGAGAAGGGTCACGTCACCAGCGACGATTTGCCGCAGGTAGTAAAACCTGGTCAGGAAGTCGCCGAAACTGTTGGCTCCCAGAAGGACGTTCAGATAACCAACGTTCCCGTATTCGAAAATGGCCCGCAACCGCCTGCCCAAAGCAACCTGCCGCGTGTTCAGTTCCGCCCGCAAAACGACCAGTTCAGCCTCGATTTGCCGCAGGTCACCACGGGTCACCGCTTCTTTGCCGCTCAGGACGGATAGACTGCCGGCGATCACCCCGAGGGCTTGGTTGTCGGCGTTCAGCCGCTCGAGGGCCGCCGCCGCCCGCGCCTTGGACGCATTCAGCCCAGCTTGGGACTGGTCGATCTTTTCCTGCAACTGTTGTTGTTGTTGCTGTGCCTGCTGCAGGGTCATGGCGAACCCTTGCCCCGCGAACACAACGGAGAACAATAAAACCAAACCCAAGGTGAGGATCGGGCCGAATGCACAGCGCCGGTCCGACAATCCCCCGGCAAAACTTCGCTCTTCGGGAAGACACCGGCGTCTGCGCACCAGGCCCGCTCACTCCTCCATGGCCGATTTTTCCTGCCTAAGAGTTCGACAATCCACGTTTTTCCCCTCCATTTATTTGCCGGTTTGCCCGCGGCGGCTCATTCCTCCGCCAACTTCGCAGCTTCTTTGATCAAATCCGCCACCCGGCCGGCAATCTCGTTGGGCAGCGCGATCCCCTTGCCGGGCTTGCGCTCACCATTTCCGTCTTCCCAAAAAGATCGAACGTCCACGTACCGTTTCCCGCGCCGGGAAACCAGCCTGACCTGAACCACGTCCCGTCCTTTGGGAACCTCACCCATCGTCTTTTCCTCATCCCAAAAAGCCATTTTTTATCTCCTTTCGCGGTTGCCGCTTGTCGTCACCAAGGTGCCGCCACACGGCGGCCGACATGGTGAGGATCAAGGCGCCCAAAACCTTCGCCGGGTCCATCCTTTTTCCTTCGTAAAAACATCTCCTAATCCACCCGCAGTTCCAAATTGCCCGCACCCTGATACGGCAACAGTTGCGATGCTTGGGCCGGCGTCATGGCCAGCACCGCAACCGAGGGGGTGGACCCACCACCTGGAAAACCACCGCCGCCGTTCCCCTGCCCAAGCCCGAACATCGGGTGACCGGAGCCGTCCAGCAGGGATAAAAGCCGCACCGGATGTGCCGCAAATAGCCAGGTCGCGGCGCCGCTTGGTCCGGACGACACCCCCACCGATACCCAATCCCCCGGCTGCGCCCCGCCGAAGGTGGCCAGGGAAACCGGGATGGTTACAGTTACATTCCCCACGGCTGGAACGATCCCTCCCACCTCACCCGTCACCAGCACCTGCCCCGCAAACAGCGGAACCAGCGCCCTTTGGCCGACGACCGTTTGGGTCCGAACCAAGTTCACGGCTTGGGGTGGGGCCAGCAACTTCGGTAGGGTCAACCGCTCAATGTCGTTCCGGACAATGATCGCTCCCTGCGAAACGTCGGTGGTCACCATGGCCACCACCACCGGGCGGACCACGGCTTCGGTTCTGGCCGACCACAGGGCGAAGAATCCGACCGAGGCCGCAAGGATGGCCAAGCCGGCGATCAGCCGCCAACGGATTTTCAAAGCCGACAACCTCCTCCCGAGGTCAAAGCCGTCCATTCCCCGGCGCCATGGTGGGCGCCGGGGAATGGACGGTGATCAATTTGACCGGATTCACGTTTCGGTACACCACCCGATAAGGCTCATCCGCATTCCAATATTCGATATCTATCCCGTACCCGACCCGGCCCAGGAACCCACCCGTCCGTCGTAGACGGGGGACTGAACCGCCCTGCAAACGACTATTGTTTGCGGCAACGGCGCAAACCGCCAGCCTTTCCACGCCGCCACCGAAATTGGAACCGAGATCGCGGCGAAGACCCCCGGACCGCCGAGAACAAACCGTTTCGGTTTACCGACGGGATAAGGGCAGGAAAAGATCGCCTGCCGGCCGTTGCCGGCCACCGTGATCCACGGTGGATACGACCAGAAGGGCGACGGGGGCGGTTCGACAACCCGAAAATCCAAGACGGTGAACGTGTTTTTCCAGTTGGTCTGAAGATCCGCCCGCAGGGCGGTGAGGAAGGCGTTTTTGGCGGAAACCGGAGGGATGACGGCATATTGGCCGACTTGTTCCGCAACCGTGTCCCGTTGGATGGCCGCCGCCTGCAACGCCGCCGCCAGATCGCCCCGCAGGAGAATCCTTTGGACCACCAGGTGGTTGACCTGCACGATACTGACGGCCGCCACGGTGGCGACAAGCAACAGGAAAAAGGCGAGGAGCGATTCACCCAAAATGCCCGTGATCCCGGCCTCTTCCCTCAGGGCAGGGCGGAGCCTTCCCCGTTCAGCCTGGATCTGTGGTCCGGGCCGGTTTTGATGCCGGTGCCTGGCTGGAGGGGACGCACGGTCCCCGGAGGCTTCGATCGGGGAAAACCTTCCCCCACTCCCGCCCCTCCCGCCACGCATAACGCGCAACCACATCATCTCCCCAGGTCAAAAGTCCCCGCCAAACCCGCGTTGCCCGGAAAACAAGTTCCTTCCCGTCACCCACCCCCTAACCACCGGATGGGACCGGGATGGGCTGAATCCAATAGGTATCCCCGCCGACGGCGAAATGGCCAACCGCCGTGCCGCTGTAGACTGCCGGGACCGTCCTGGTGGAGGTCTGAACCGTCCCGTTCGCCATGACACCGGTCGTCGTCTGCTGGAAGGTGAAATTCACGGTATAGTTTGCCGACGCCCCGTAATTGTCCGGTGGAGTATTCCGGTTATAGCCGTTGCTTTGGCCCGGCCCTCCGGGAAGGTCCACCCGGTAGCCCCGGGCCTGGCCTTGGCTCCAAAGCCAGCACTCCATGACCGCGCCGGCACAGTTCCCCGACGCCAGGTAGAGATCGCCGCCGGAGGCATTCCAGGTCAGGGGAAGGGAATGGCTGACCATGCCGTCGGTGGGATTCCCCTGCTGGTCCACGCTGATCTTCCGGCCGGGTATGGTCAACATCCCGGTGACGCTTGTGATGGTCACCCCGGAGGGGACGACCAGTCGCACCTGCGCTCCCAAATCCTGCCCCCGTTCGAAGAGAAGCACCGGGGAAGCCGTTGGATCCGAGGTCGCCGGGCTGGTGAACACCAGGCTGCCCGAGGGATCTGCCGGCGGCGGCGAGGTGGTGGTCACGCTGGTAACGTTTCGTCCCCCGCCTCCGCCCCCCCCGACCCAGCCGGGGATGCTCAGGTTGACGGTGCCGGTGGGAGCCGTGCCCGCGGAATTGAGGGTGCCGGGGTCGCTTTGCCAAGACGCCCCCAGCGGGTTGCCGGGAAGCAGCGCCGTGACGGCGTAGTAGGTTTGGCCATTGTAGTCGAACGTCGGCGCCCCGTTCGATTGCAAGGCCGAAAATAGATCGGAGTTGTTGTTGAAGGTGCCGCAGGCGCAGACCGCCGAGATGGTGCCGCCGTTGGGATCGCTCGGCTGGGCGAATTCCGTCGCCACGGCGCCCGTCGTCAACCCGTTGATGGTCAGGTTGTCCATGCCGGCAGGCCGGCTGTATTGGGTGAGTTTTGAGTTGGGCCCGCCGATGCCGAAGAAGGGACCATTATGCGCAGGTTGCGATCCGCCCCCGCCGCAACTGGTGCAGGCGCGGGAGCCGACCCAGTTGTCGCCTCCGCTGCTTCCCCCCACCCCCGGCGGCGGGGACAGGTGGTTGCCCTGCCGCTCGCCGGTGCCCGACCAGTGGTAACCGCCGGGACCGGAGACGCTGATGTGGTTGTCCCCGCTCCAACTGACGTGGTAGCCGCCCCCGTTGGTGTAGTTGGCCAGGGCCACCGCAGGCGGGAGGAACAGAATCAGGGCCAGGACCAAACCCGCGACCGCCTTCCCGATGCTCAACGGCTCACCTCCCTTAAAATGATCGCCGGATGAGCGGTGATTCAGTTGGACAGGGTCGCGCAGGTGCCGGTGAGCCGGCTCCGGGCGGCGCATCGGCCTGTGTACCAAGGCGGCGCGGCTCTACCCAACGGCACGGCGGCAGAAATCAACCATGCACCTAAAGCGTCGTGGACTAGATAAAGCAAGGTAGTCGCAGTGTCCCCGCTGGAGAACCGGCTGAACTCTTGGGCCTCGGCCACCCGGCCGTTGGCGAACATGATGTGCACACCCAAGGGAATCCCACCACTCCCCAGCACCCGGTCGAACATCTGCCTGCAATGGCCGATGTAGGCATAGTTGGACATGGTCTCGGCCAGCGAGTTGTAGTAGTCCGGCGTGACGTACTTCCCCTCTTTGTTATGGAGGAGGGCGTTGAGGGCGTCGTCGAAGGTCGGGAAGGTGCTGCCCATGGGACCTTTGTACCCGGTGGCCACCGCCGCGTCACCCGCGGCGTAGTCTTCCTTGGTCACCAGGTTCATCAGATCCCGGTGCTTGAGGGGCGTTCCCCCGGCCTCGTTCAGCAGGCGCATCAGGATGGCCACGGCCTGGGCGCGGGTCCCGCCCTGGTTCGGCCGGAAGGTGCCGTCCGGAAAACCGGTGACGATGCCGTATTGCGCCGCCAAGGTGAGCAGCGCGTGGTTGGGCGCCGCCGTCGGCAGATCGGAGAAGGTGGCGGGCTTATAGCTAGTTGATATCGGCAGGTGGTAAAACGCGGTCTGAGTATTTGCCGTCATGTTCAGTTCCTGAAGCGCGGCAATGTTGCCCATGTCCGCCGGCAGTCCCGTTTCCCGCAGGGCGCGGGCGGCGAGAACCGCCATTTCCGCCCGGGTGATCGGCCGGTTGGGGTGGAAGAGATCCCCGGGATAGTCCGCCGGAAGCAGCACCCCGGCCTTTTCGTCCGCCAGCACCGACGGCACGAACCAATC
>JAJZBP010000043.1 GCA_021798855.1 Bacillota bacterium | reverse complement strand
CGCAAAGGGCAGGGACTGGCGGATGCGCTCCCGCCGCCCCAGGCGGGGGAGACCGGCGGACGCCAGCCCCAGGGCTTGTCATTCCCCCCGAGCCAGCTTGGCCAGTCTGGTTCCCAGGTTTCCCCGCACCACCTCCGCCCGGAGGTCGGGACGGGCAAGACGCAATTGAGCCACCCGGCGCGGACTCGAGGTTCCGATGGCCGCGCCCTCCGGCAGGGTTTCCAAGGTCCAATCCTCCTCGGCCACCAGCACGTCCCGCGCGTCCTCCCGGCGGGTGATGGCCGCCAAAACCAAACCGGGGGGCATTTCCGCCGGCAGATCCTTTAAGCTGTGGACCGCCAAATCAACCTCTCCGGACAAAAGGGACGTTTCGATTTCCTTGACGAATATCCCCTTGCCGGCGAAATCGGCCAAAGGAGTGTCCAAAATCCGGTCACCGGCCGTCGTGATCAGCGCCAGCCCAATCTCCCAAGCGGGACGGATGCCCGACAGGGCTTTTTGAATCTCCTCGGCCTGGGCTTGGGCCAGCGGGCTGGACCTGGTTCCTATCGTGACGCGCCGCGTAAATTATCGCCTCCGCTTTTTGTTCCGCCTGCTCAAAAAAGCCCCGGCGGATGAGATCCAGGTATTCCCCCGCCACCAGTTCGCGGAGGAAAGTTTCCCGTTCGGGCGGCGCCAGCATTCCCATCGCTTCGGCCCGCATTTTACCCAAAAAACGGACGTAGGGTCCGTATTCGATTCCGAACCTGCCCTCCAGTTCCTCCCGGACGAGCCGGGCCAGCAGGGGACTGTTCCCCCCGGTGGATACGCTCAGGCTGAAATCGCCACGCCGGAGGACCGCCGGTAACACGAAATTGCAGCGTGCCGGATCGTCCACCACGTTGCACAGGACGTTGGCCTCCTGGGCTTCCCGGCTCACCAAATCGTTGGTTGCCGGATCGTCGGTGGCCGCAATCACCAAAAAGACACCCTCCAAATCCCCGGAACGGTAGGTCCGGTCTTGCCAACGCAACCGGCCCTCCGCCACCGCTTCCCGCAACCCGTCCGTGAGCCGGGGGCTGACCAGTGAAAGGTTTCCCCCCGCCGCCAAAAGGCCCATGGCTTTGCGTTCGGCCACCTTGCCTCCGCCCACCAGGAGGCAATTCCTGCCCTCCAGCCGTAGTTCCACCGGATAAAGGCGCAATCCAACTCCCTCGTTCCTAAAAATAGCGGTGCGGCCCGGACAACAGGTCGACTCCGAACACGTTGAGCAACGCCACCGCGTAGGCCACCAACACCAAGAAAACCTTCTTCCGGCCCGTCAGGTAACCCCAGCCACCCAGGGCCATGCTGAAGAGACCCCAATCCAGGAGGGTCCAGACCTCCTTGGGGTTCCAGTTCCAGAAACTCCCCCAGACGATCTTTGCCCAAAGGCTTCCGGCCACCATGCCGGCGGTCAGGGTGATCCAGCCGAAGAGCAGGGCGCGGCGCGTCCAGACGTCCAGGGTGGCCAGCGGCGGAAATCGACGGTAAAAAGCGCCGAAAATTTTCCATCTGAGCGATTGCTCCTCGTGCATATACATCAGGGCGGTGAGTGCCGCAAAGGTCATGGCGGCATAGCTCAAGGTGATCGCACTCAGGTGTACCCAAAGCCAAAGGCCTTCCGGGGAGGGTCTGGCCGCGGCTTTTTCCGGCAGGAGGACGGCCACCAACAGGAAACTGGCCAGGATCGGCAGGAGGAAAATGCCGCCGTTACGGAATGCCCCCTTCTGCCCGATCAGGTAGAGCGTGGCGGCCAGCCAAGTGAAAAAAAGGATCCAGCCGTACAGAGTTCCTCCCGGGAAACCTCGTTCGGCGATCATTCTCGCCAACAGGGCCAGGGTCTGCAGGGAAAAGGCCAGGTAAGTCGAAAAGGCCGCCCGGCGGGCCATCTCCTCCTTGTGCAGGAGGCGCACCTGATCGTAGATGGCCACTCCGTAAGCCCCCAGCGTCAAAAAGAGCAACAGTCGCTCCATCACCTCAGTTCCGGAGCAAGCTCTTTCTCCGGAGCCTTGATTTCCAAACGGAAAAGGCGGCTTAGGGTTTCCAGGTAGATTTGGGCGTCCTCCTGGGCGGCGTATTCCTTGATCACCAGGGTCGGATCGTTCAAAAGCTTATTGACGATCAACTCGCTCATCCGTTCAACCACGCGCCGGTCGGCTTCCGACAAATGTCCCAACTTTCCCAAAGCCCTATCGACTTCCCGCACCCGGATGCTTTCCGCCTTTTCCCGCAGGGACAGGATCAGGGGCACGACCTCCAACTCCCGGATGCCGGCGGCGAAATTGTCCTTTTCCTCAGCAATGATGCTCTGCGCCTTGCGGGCCTCTTTCGCCCGTTCCTTGAGGTTGGCGTCGACCACCGTCTGCAGGTCGTCGATGTCGTAAAGAAAAACCAGTGGCAACCCGCACACCTCCGGTGCAATGTCTCTGGGCACGGCCAGGTCGCAGAGAAAAATCGGCCGCCGCCGGTTGCGGATGGCCTCCTCCAGGAGCGGCCTCCCCACCACCACCCCCGGCGCTCCGGTCGAACTCAGCACCACGTCCGCCGCTCCCAGCAGCCAGGGCAGGTCCTCCAACCCGTGGGCCTTTCCCCCGAAGCGCCCGGCCAATTCCTCCGCCTTGCTGACGGTCCGGTTGGCCACCAGGAAATCGGCCCCCAACTCCCGCAGGTAACCGGCGGTCAATTCCCCCATCTTCCCCGCACCGATCAGGAGAACCCGGCAATGACGCAGATCACCGAAAACCTTACGGGCCAATTCCACCGCCGCGTAACCGACCGAGACGGCGTTTTGGCTGATCGCGGTTTCGTGATGAACCCTTTTGCCCACGGCCAGCGCCCGCCGGCAGAGCAGGTGGAGAACCTTGCCGACGGTTCCGGCCCGGTCGGCGGCCAGATAGGCGTCCTTGACCTGCCCCAGGATTTGCGTTTCCCCCAGGAGCATGGAATCAAGGCCGGTGGCCACCCGAAACAGGTGTTCCACGGCCTCCAGACCGTAATGGACGTAAAAATAGCCTTTTAAACTTTCTTCGCCCCGGCTCAGAGCGTTCAACAGGAAGTTCCTCGCTCCATGGTAGGTTTCAGCCACCGCGTACATTTCGGTCCGGTTGCAGGTGGAAAGAAGGACCGCCTCCAGGAAACCGTCTCCCCCTTTTAGGGAACCCAAAAAAGAGCCGACTTCTTCCGCCGGCACGGCCACCCTTTCTCGGATCTCCACCGGAGCAACTTTGTGATTCAGCCCAACGGCCAAAATGTGCAAGTCAGGCTCCCCTTGTTTTCCCGCAGGCGACGGCGGCGATCCACTGTCACATTATGGAGAGCCAGCATCGCCGTTTGGTTTTGACCCACTTGTCCGAAATGACGTAGATCATTTTAAGCCAACCCGGGCAAAAAAACAAGCCGTCAAATCGCCCGACCGGCGTTCCCCGGTCACTCAAGATCGCGACGGAGCTTGTCCAAAATCCTTTTCTCCAAGCGGCACACCTGGACCTGACTGAGGCCCAGACCGGCACCGGTTTCGCGCTGGGTGCGGTCGTGAAAGTAACGCCAGCGGACCAGTTCCCTTTCCCGCCCCTCCAACTCCGCCAGGCTCGCCCGCAACATCGCCTTTTCCTGCCAGGCGTAATCTTCCCCGGCGCCGGCCGCCTCCAAGGGCAACGCGCCGGCCGTCACCTCCAAGGCCAGGGTCAACTCCGCGACGGGTAGCCCCAAGTGTTCGGCCACCTCCCCGACCGCCGGCTCTCGACCCAGGTTTTGACGGAGGGTATCCGTGGCCGACCTGATCAGTCTCCCCCTCTCCACCATCTTCCGGCCCCGGTCGGTTGCGGCGGTGTCCCGCAGGTGCCGGCGGATTTCACCCAAGATCAGAGAAACGGCATAGGTGGAAAACTGCGCGCCATAATCCGGGTCGTATCGCTCCACGGCTTTCCAAAGGCCGATGCATCCCGCCTGGAAGACATCCTCGTTTTCCCCTTCCTTCCCCCAGCGCCGCGCAACCTTGCGCACCAACCCCAGGTTGTCCTGGATCAGTTCATCCTTGGCCGTCCGATCGCCCCGCCGGGCGGCGTCCAACCGTTCCCGCAACCGCGCCGCGTTATCCTGTTCCGCCATCGTTACCGGCCGTCCCGACGGTTCAGCTTTCCCTCTTTCTCCAACCGCACTCTGGTGCCTTCCCCGGGTGTCGATTCCACCGTCACCCGGTCCATGAAGGATTCCATGAAGAGGAAACCCATCCCCATCCGTTCCGGATCGTCACTCCCCGCCGCCCTGGCCGCCTCGACGTCAGCCATCCCTCGCCCGCGATCTTCCACCGTCACCACCAACCACGGGCCCGTGATCTCGGCCTCCACGCGCACCGTCCCCTCTCCACCGGCATAGCCATGCCTGACCGCGTTGGATACCACCTCCGACATGGCCACTTTGATCTCCTCCAATTCACCCAGCGTGAAATCGAGTTCCCCCGCGAAGATCGCCACAGCCACCCTGACCAGGGCGATGTTCTCCGTTCGGCTCGCAATTTCCATGACCATGCGGTTGGTAACCTTGTCTTTGTCACGGGAGTTCAACTGCTTTTCTCCTTCATAGCACGGGAGCCGCCCTTGGCGGTGAACTGGGCGTCAAAGGTTTCGCCGGAGGTCTGTTCCTTGCCCTCGCCAAGGGCGACGGGCGCATGTACGGAGGCGAAACCTTCCTTTGTTTGCGCCTCGCGGATGGGAATGATGCCGGCTATCCCCGCCATCTCCAGCACTTTTTTCACGGCACCCCCCGGTGCCAGGATCTCCACCCGCCCGCCCCGTTCCTGCAACTTGCGGTAGCGGCCCAGAATCACCCCGATGCCCGAACTGTCAAGGAAGGAAACTTGGGTCAGATCCAGGATCAGGCGCAACGCTCCGGTTTCCTCCAACCAGGCGTCCAGACGGGAGCGGGCCAACGGAGCCGTGTGCAAATCCAATTCCCCCTCCAAAGCGCAGTGGAAAACCTCCTTGTCCACGGCTTCCCGCATTCTCAAACCGGCCAGTTTGGATCCCCCCGTTCTTTGCATTTTGCCTAAAATTATAACCGGCCAGCAACTCCAAATTTTGTCGTTTTTGGCCGGTTAAATGAAATTTTCCCACCGCGTTCGCTCAACCGGTCGTTATCGCCGGAACCTCCGCCGGCGAACCGCCGGCGGAGTAGGCGTTGAAGGCCCCCAGGATGAAGAAGGTATACAGGAAGATGGGACCCACGATCATCAACGGCACGCCGATGATCAGACCGATTACGGTGATATCCAGGACGGTGGCGACCAACCAGAGAACGACTTCGGCCAGCACACACACCAGGATGAATCCGATGGCCTGCTTCCACTTCCCCTCCGGAAAGGTGACCCGGAAGGCGTCCCGCAGGGCCTTAATCTGGCCGCCCGTTCCCAGGTAGACCGCCGGCAGCCAGTAGAAGGAAAAACAGGCAAAAGCCAGATACACGGCCACCACCCACGGAACCACCAGCCACGCCAAGATGAAATGCAAGACGAACCCGACGATTGCGTCCACGATCACCATGGCCACCACAAGAACCAGGGCGAGAAGGAAAAAAGCCAAGCTTCGCCCGTAGAGTTTGAAACCGTGGTTGAAGAAACGCCAAACCGAAAAACCGTCTCCCGCTCCCAGGGCGTCAACCGCCGTTCCGTTTAGTCCTCCCAGGCAGTAGGGCATGACGAACACCAAAACCACCAGAAAAACCAACATGGCCAGCGCGCCGCCGGCCAGCACCCCCGCCAGGGCCGGCGAGATGCCGCCGGAATAACCGCCGCCCGGAGGGGCCATGCTGCCGAGGGAACCCATCAGCCCCCCCCCAAACCCGAAGCCCAGCAACAGGACGCCGAGCAGCAAAATGGGAATGATTCCGGCAAAAACCACCGCCCAAGCCAAGGCCAACCGGCTGATGAAGAGTTGCCAGGTGCTGTTCAAGAGTTCCCTCAAGGTGAAGTTCATTCCGTTACACCTCCCTTTCCATCCGTCATTCACACCGTTATTCATTCGCTATAATCTGACATTGTCCTTTTCAGAAGGGAAAATTTCCGGCGATCCAACGGAAGGTGGCCAACCAGGCGGTCAAAAGGTTCAGCCGCCGGCTGCCGTTGGCCGCCACCAGGGGAATGCCGGCGACTTTTCTCCCATCCAACCGCACGGCCACGCTCCCCAAAACCTGCCCAACCTCGACCGGCGCTTGCACCGAGGCCGGCAGCTGCACCTGGATGCCCGGCTTGCCGCCCGTCCGCTTCACCAGCACGGCCACCGCCGTCGCCGCCACCGCCGCCACCTTATCCGGGTGGCCGCGGACCACCCGGACCGTGCCGAATCCCTGTCCCTTGCCGGCGAGGGTCAACGTTTTGAAGTTGGCAAAACCGTAGTTGAACATGCCGGTGGCTTCGGCATTCCGCTCCTTGGCCGACGGTTCCCCCATGACCACGGCAACCAGCCGCAGGCCGTCCCGGCTGGCCGTGCCGATCAGGCAGTATCCGGCAGCGGAGGTGAAGCCGGTTTTTAGACCGTCGGCTCCCCGATAGGTCCGCAAAAGCCGGTTGGGATTCACCAACCAGAGTTTCCCCCCCTTGCCGTCGCGGATCTCCTTGGTTTCCCATTGACGCGTCAATTGGAGGAGACCGGGAAGCCCCACGGCGTAGCGGCCCAAGATGGCCATGTCCAGGGCCGTGGTCAGGTGTCCCTGGGCGTCCAGCCCGTGGGGGTTGATGAAGGTGGTGTTTTTCATGCCCAGGCTGCCGGCCGTCTGGTTCATTTGCCGCACGAAATTCTCCTCGCTCCCGGCCAGGTACTCGCCGATGGCCACCGCGGCATCGTTGGCCGAAGCCACGCCCACGGCGTTGAGCAGATCTCCGAAGCTGATCTGTTCACCGGGTTCCAACCAAATCTGGCTGCCACCCATCTGATACGCCCCTTCGGAAATGGAAACCATCTGGCTGCGGGTGACTGTCCCCTGGTCAAGCGCCCGCACGGCCAAAACCAGGGTCATCAATTTGGTCATGCTGGCCGGTGGCAACGGTTGGTTGGCGTTTTTTTCGTAAAGGATCTGTCCGGTGGCCGCATCCATAAGCACGGCTGCCTTGGCTCCGGGGGCCAGGTTCGGACCGGTGGGCGGACTTTGGGCCAGAACAAAACCGCCCAAACCCAGACTCAAAAGCAACACCAAAGCCATTAACCGCCGCAAAAAAAATCCCTCCTCTACCGGGGGATTTTATGCCGGCGCAGCGGCTCTTTATGACGTTTAAATTTGCTAAACCGCGCTTCAGGCCCGCGGATGGGCCTTGCCGTAAACCTCCTTGATTCGCCCCTGGGTGATATGAGTGTAGATCTGGGTGGTGGAGATATCGGCATGACCAAGCATTTCCTGCACTGCTCTCAGATCGGCGCCGTTTTCCAGGAGGTGGGTGGCAAAGGAGTGGCGGATGGTGTGGGGGGTGATCTCTTTTTCGATACACGCCCGGCGGGCGTATTTCTTGACTATCTTCCAAAACCCCTGGCGGGTCAGCCGCCGCCCGTGGTGGTTGACGAAAAAAGACACCTCCCGCGGATCCTTGATCAGGCGCGGACGCCCGAATTTAAGGTATTCCGCGGCGCGCAGCACGGCCGCGCCGCCCACAGGGATGAGCCTTTCCTTGGCGCCCTTGCCCAAGCAACGGATGTACTCTTCCTCCAGGTTGACGTTGTCCAAGTTCAAAGAAACCAATTCCGACACCCGCACCCCGGTGGCGTACAACAGTTCCATCATGGCCACGTCCCGCAACCCCGCCGGTTGCCCCAGGTTGGGTTGGTGGATGATCTTTTCCACTTCGTTGACGCTGATGACGCGGGGTAAGCGTTTTTCCAATTTTGGCGACTCCAGGTTGAGCGTTGGGTCTTCAACCAAGCGGTGTTCCCGCACCATGAATTGGTAGAAAGCTTTGAGGGCGGCCAGTCGCCGCGCGATGGTCGAGTTGGCCTTGCCCTCCTGTCGCAGGCTCAGCAGGTACGCGATGATCGTGGCGCTCGAAACCTGTTCCAGGGTGTCCTTTTCCCTTTGCAGGTATTCGACGTATTGCCTCAAATCCCGCCCGTAGGATTCCAGAGTGTTCAGGGCCAGTCCCCGTTCCACCCCGAGGTAGTGGATGAACGCTTCGATGGTCCTGCGTCCATCGGATTCCATCCGGAAGGCCTCATTACTCAACGGCAATGCCCTTTCCTCCTTCCGTTTTTCCGGGCATCTTTGGTCAGGGCCCCATTCCCAGAAACAAGGTCAATTCGGCCGCCAAAAGTTTACCGGCCACCTGTAAAAACAGGCCCAGGAACAGCAAAAACAGCAACAGCCGCAGGCCGAGAGTCAGGTGCCGGCGGATGTGGGCCAAATTCCAGACGAACATCGGGCAAGCCCCCCAGGCTTCGGTTCACCTTTTCAAGAACTATGTAAGCCGGCAACGCCTTAGAACCACCTGCCGCCCGCCGGCTTCACCGTTGGCCGGTCGCGCCTACAGCGACAAAGCGTTGGCCCTGGCCACCTCCGGGTGGGTGATTCGCCCGCGGTGGACGTTGACTCCCTTGCCCAGAGCGGGGTTTTTTTCGACGGCGTCGGCCGGTCCGAGTCCGGCCAGTTCCCGGATGTATTTCAGGGTAACGTTGGTGAGGGCATAGGTTGAAGTTCTGGCCACCGCTCCGGGCATGTTGGACACCGCATAATGAACCACCTCGTGCCGGTAATAGACTGGATTCGAATGGGTGGTGGGGTGATCCACCGTTTCCACCGATCCGCCCTGATCCACGGCCACATCGACGATGACCGCGCCGGGCTTCATTTCCCGCACCATTTCCTCCGTCACCAGATGGGGCGCCTTGGCCCCGGGGATGAGCACCGCCCCGATCAAGAGGTCGGCCCGCTTGGTGGCGGCGGCCAGGTTGTAGGGGTTGGACATGAGCGTGCTGACCCTTCCCCCGAACAGATCGTCCAAACCGGCCAACTTGGCCCAGGAGACGTCCAGCACGGTCACCGAAGCGCCCATCCCCAACGCGATCCTGGCGGCGTTCTTTCCAACCACCCCGCCGCCCACGATGGTCACCTCGGCCGGGGGCACCCCGGGAACGCCACCCAACAGGACGCCCCGCCCGCCTTTGGGCTTTTCCAGGAATTGTGCCCCCACCTGAGGAGCCATCCGCCCGGCGACCTCGCTCATGGGCACCAGGAGCGGCAGCAGGCCATCGGCCTCCTGGACGGTTTCGTAGGCAACCGCCGTAACCCCCGCGCCGGCCAAGGCCATCGTCAATTCCCGGTTGGCCGCCAAGTGCAGGTAGGTGAAGAGCACCTGTCCCTGCCTAAAGAAGGAATATTCGCCACCCACCGGCTCTTTCACCTTCAAAACCAGGTCGGCGCCCCAAATTTCCTCCCGGTCGGCCACCACCGCCGCGCCGACCATACGGTAGGCCTCATTGGAAAAGCCGCTGCCCAACCCCGCGTCTTTTTCCACCAGGACCCGGTGGCCGTCGGCCACCAGGACCATGGCTCCCGCCGGAGACAGGGCAACCCGGTTTTCGTCTTCCTTCACCTCGGCGGGCACTCCAATGCGCGTCCGGTTTACCCCCTTTGTCTTCGGGTTTCCCCTCAAGCACGCAAATTCCCGGCCAACAGCCGCAGCAAAACCGGTCCGAGGTACCCCTCGTAAATCCCTCCGACCACGAATAGCAAGGACATGATCGCCATCACCATCGTCATCTTGCCCAATTCCCTCCATCCCCCGCGCTGGTGGATCAGGACGGATTTCACCAGGAAGAAGGCGAAAGACAAGGCGGCCGCTCCGGAGAAAACCAGGGCCGGAACAATGGCCAACGCCGGCAGGAGAACGCCGGCCAGGGAAAAGAGGAATCCGTGCCAGCCGAAATCGGCCACCAAAAAACCCACCGTGAAACCGAGGATGAACCCGCGCAGAAACAGGACCACCAGGATCACCGGCACCCCAAGCACGGAAAGACCCAGCACCCAGAGCAAAGCGGCCGTTTTCAGGTTTTCCCCGATGGATTCCAAGAACACCCGGTGTCCGTCGATGCTCCGGTTGGGCAGTTCGGACAGGAATACGGTCAGGTAGGACCACAGATTCGCTTTTTGCTCCCCATCCAATACTCCGACGGCCAGGACGCCGAAGATCACCCCGAGGAGTAAAGCCGCTGCGGCAAGGATAATGGTGCCCAGATTGTCGTTTTGGAATTTACGGAAGAACGGGCGTAGGGGCAAACCTGAGGACATGGGCGGCCACCTTTTTCCCATCGCGGCCGGAGCGCCGGAACGGACCACCCCTCTTCGGCAGGGGTGGATGGATTACCCGTCTTTCCCATGCCTATGCCGCCGCCCGGTTTGTTATGAAAAGTGCCACCTCCTATTTTTGGAGCACCTTACCATATCGACCCCCACCGCCGGCGGCCAGTTCCAGATCCCCCCGCCGCGCGGCCAGGATCAGGGCGGCCACCCGTCGTCCGACCACGGAGGCCAATTCATCCTCCGCCGCCAGGTGCAGGGCCGCCAACTCGCTGCCGAAGACTCCGACCAGCCTGTCCCTGCCGGCGGCTCCCAGGCCGGGAATGAACCCGAGCGGCACCTGGCGACGGTAGGGTGGTCTTGGCCGGTCTCCCCCCCGCCCCCCGGGACCACTGCTCAAGGCGGCCAACCGATCGACGACACCCACCGTCACCTTTTTTCCCCCACAGGTTGGACATTCCCAAACCGGCGGCGGCGCCGCCGCCACAAAACCGCACATGCCGCAGGCCGTCCGGTGGTATTTGCCCAAGCGCGGATCTAGACCAACGTTGGCCAGGATCGTCCTGCCCCCCTCCCCGCGCAGCCCTAAGCACACCTCGGCAAAAGAAGGCGCGGCCAAGGAGAACGCGGTGAATTCGCGCGCCAGGTTTTCGAGGGAATGGGCATCGGAGTTGGATAGGTAAGGGTGGGGGGCCAATTCCGCCAACCCGTCGGCCATCGCCGTGTCGGCGGACAACCCGAGTTCCACCCCGTCGATCTCTCCCCCCGCGAAGGTCTCTTCCAATGACCGGTGGCGCCCGTAATACCCCTTGTGGGGTGTGAAGGCGTGGGCCAGCAGGAACAGTCCACCGCGACCGTGGACCAAGCGCGCCAATCGAGCCGGGCTCAAGTCCGTCGCCTGCGTGCTCAGTGAAGGGTTTTTCAGCGTCGGATGCAGAACCGCCGCGAAATCGGCCAGTTCCTCAACGGTGGCGAAATAGGCCAGATAATGGCACCCTTCCGCCTCCATCTCGGCCCCAACCAAGAGCACCACCGGCCGCGCCCGGCCCGTGCCGGCGTCGCGGACGTATCCGCCCCCCGGCACCGCCCGCAGTTCGCCCCGCGCGGTCAGTTCTCCCAAGTGCCCAAGACAAGCGGGCACGACCGCGTCCACCAAGCCGACCAGGTGGAGACCCTTGCGTTCGGCTGCGGGAAAGATGTTTTCCAGAGTCAACCGTGCAGAGGCGGTCACCTTGACCGGCCTGCCCTCCCGGTCCCGCCCGAGGTGAACGTGGAGGTCGGCAAATGAAGGGTTCGCCTTCGCACATGCGCCCGTCGCCCTTGGCGAGGGCAAGGAACAGACCTCAAGCATGGCGCAGGCGGCATAGCCGTACGAGGACCGAGCGCGTGGCGCAGGCGGCATTAGCCGTACGAGGACCGTCGCCGAACCCCACGACGCCCAGTTCGCCGCCGAAGGCGGCTCCCGTGCTATAAAGGATTCGACGAAATACGATCCTGCGGCGCCGTCCGCGGCGATTCGGAGACCACCCTCGGCAGCCTTCACTTCGTCCGCTCCCACCACCACCTGGTCAGGGCCAGCCCCAGCAGACTCTTGGCGTCCCTGATTTCTCCGGCCTCCAACATGCCCCTCAAACGCGCGCCGGATATGGCTTCGGTCCACAGGAATTCACCTTCGTCGGGCCGCTTTTGCCCTACCGCCAACTCTTCAGCCACGTAAAGCCAAATTTTTTCCTGGGAGAAACCCGGGGAAGAGAAAAAGCTCGCCAGCAGGCGC
>JAJZBP010000042.1 GCA_021798855.1 Bacillota bacterium | reverse complement strand
AAATTTGCACCCCCAAGGAAGCCCGTCATATCAAGCTTCCTTGAGTTTGCTAAAGCGTAACATTTGCGAGGCTGATCCTTTTTGTGCCGCCGTCTTCGGCGGTGTTTCTTTTTGGAGGTCTTTAAGAGAGGCGGTGTTTTCCATGATTTCAAGTGATTGTGGCAAAGTGCTCTGTTATCGCTGCGGCGAGGTTTTCATAGCCGGGAGGAGCATCGGCATAGTCACTTGTTCCAATTGCGGGAAGGAAGGTTTGTTGCCCTTGCCTGAAACGTGGCCCAAGGATGCGCCAACGGAGGCCGAGTCATGCCCCAAATAATCGCAGTCTGCGGCCCGGACGGAAGCGGAAAGACAACACTGGTTAGCGAGTTGGCGCGGAGGTTTGGGGGCGAGGCCATGCTGGAATCGCTACCGCCGCATTTTCATGCTTACTGCCGGGAGCTTGCCGCCGGGACGGGAAAGCTGCTGTTGCAGTATCAGCTTTGGTTTTTAAACCGTCAGGTCGCGGACTATTGGCGGGCGAGGCACCTGGGGATGCCCTTGGTTTTCATGGATCGGCTGCCGTGGGAACATCGGGAAGTGCTTGCCCCCCATGTGTTCGGCGAAGGGCGGGCATCCGAGGAGGATCAGCGGACTTATGAGCATGTGGCCGACGAGCTTTTGTACGAACTTCTTCCCCCTGACTTGGTGGTACTGCTGCGTCCGTCTCCCGAGGCGGCGGCGGAGTCCGTGTGGCAGCGGGGCAGGGAAGGGGAGCTTCTTCGGCCCCCTGGTTACGCGGAGCGTCAGGTGCAAAGGTGCGCAGCCTGGCCGGAGCCAGGGCGGTGGCCGGTGCTTGAAGTACCAGGGGCGGTGGCGGAGGTTGGGTTGGAGGCCATCATTGGGATGGTCGGCGATGCTCTAGCTGTGCCGCGAAAGGCGGCGGGTTGATGGACGCGGCGGAACAGGCGGCGAATCCGGTTGCCGTGATATTGGGGCTGCTGCTGGCTGGGGTGCTGGGTGTCATCTTTCTTATTGTCGGCGCTCTGGCGGGGGCGAATACGGCGGGTGGTGGCGGTGGATTTACGATTCCGGCGGGCGGCACCACGACGCAGAATGTACTGCGCTGGCGCGACCAGGTGTGCCAGTATGCGCAGACATATGCGCCGCAGGCCGGAACGAGCGTGGCTGAATTTGACAACTGGGTATTTGCCACCATGACTCAAGAAAGCGGCGGGGTTCTTCCGGCAAATAGCCATGCGGGTGCGGAGGGGCTGATGCAGCTTATGCCTGGCACGGCGGCGGACGAGGGTTTCACTGGTGACCTGCAAGACCCGAGCGTCAACCTTCCGGCGGGAGAGGATTACATAGCGTCTCGCTGGCAGCAGTATGGGGGGAACCTTGGGGCGCTGGCGGCGGCGTACAACGGTGGCGACGGCGTGGGAAAGGAGTATTTGCAGGGTGGCCTCGGGGCAACGCCCACGGAGACGCAGGGGTACGTCCCGGCGGTGTTGGCAAATTACGGGGCGTACTCAAAGCTGCCGCAAGATGCTTGCGGGGCGATGATGCCTTCTAAGAAAGGAGGTTAAAGGCGGGATGATTATCATTGAGTTTGCTGATCGTGGGACGGCGGAGCAAGCAAAAGATAGGCTGATTGCCTTGGGGCACGTCGTTGATGTCACCCGTACTGGCAGTCTATGGCAGTTGTTTTCTCTCACGGCGACGCCGGAGGACGTGGAAAAGGTCGGTGAAGAGCTTTGGCGCGGGGCGCTGATGCCCGCGAAAGGGGTGAAAAGCTGATGCGACTGGAGTGGGAGCGTGTGAACCGCAACGAATGGATGCTGCTGGAATGCTCTAATGGCTTTCCCATTGAGCGGGGATCAGTTAGTCCGTTCTACGACGGTTACCAATGGCATTGCGGCGGGGCCGCAGGGGTTGCCGATACGCTGGAGGAGGCCAGGCGGCAGGTCGAGGAGTGCGCGAAAATTCAGTATCCGAAAGGCAAGGTGGCGAGGGATCGGCATGAGCGGCGCTGATTTTTGGATGTTTTACGCAGGTGCAATGGCGGTCTGTTTGTGGCTGATTTCGGTGGGTTTTTGGTCTGGCGCGCCGGAACTCATTAAGGTGGAGAAGGAGGATCGCAGCGCATGGCTTTAAATAAGGTGGTGGTGGCGCTGCCTTGGCTGGCGGCGGGTTTTGACCTTGGGCAATTGGGCACGGTGACGACCGGAGGCATGGACTGGTGGCTGATGGTAGCGTCGGCGGGGCTGTGCGGCGTGTGCGGCAGTGTTATCTTTCTGATCGTCGATTAATGCAGCCGCTGATTAAATGGGCCGGTGGCGCGCGTTGGCTGGTGCCGCACCTGCTATCACTGCGGGGGCATTACTGCCAGCGCCGCCTTGCTGGGAAGCATCGTTTGGTGGGACCTTTTTGTGGCGGGTTGGCGGTGGTGACGGGGCCGGACACTGGCAAGAGAGGTACTGGCCATTCGCAATATGTCTTAGGAGGCGGCGCAAGGTGCTTAAAAAAGTTGCCCTGGTAGTCATTGGTCTGTTGGTGGTCGGCGGGGTGGCGATGATGGTCCTTGCTCCCAAGGAAGGGGCTGGCCCGAGACATATCGTTGCAGCACCGCCGCCCAACTATGGCCCGGTGGGTAATCCCGGCCCGCTGGTTATGGTGGCGCAAAATCGCCCTGCTACGGCGTTCAACGGCGCACCCCAAGATGCGACGGGAGCCGTGTTCTTCGCCACCGGCCCGGCGGACAACGGAAAGCAGGTTTGGCGAGGTTCTTGGGTGTCCGCGCTGAACGGCTCCGTGCTGTACCAGCCGGGGACGGCGCATTACAACGAGGGTTACAATGGCACGACGAATCAGCCGCTCTACCTGCCGCCGTTCAAGGCTACCGGCGCGGGCGAGTGGTTCGTCCCTGGACGGGGCGCGGGGTGCAACACCGGCGATCCGGTACAGATCGCGGTTGAAACGGACTGGCTGTTTTTGAACGTACCCGCGTGGGCGGCGGTGGATTCGGCGACAAACGGCAAGTACATTGGCGCACTGAAAGCCTGTGTTGCGCCGGATGCGCTGAATACGACGGCTCCCCTGGAGCCGGAGACGGCGCAGCTTGTTGGCGCGTGGTCGGAGCCGTCGCAGCCAGATACGATCTGGCTGGAGTGGGATTTGACATCCAATTTGTCGTGTGCGTCGGGCAGCAACAATTGCGGATGGAACGCGCTGTGGGGATACTGGAATCCGGTAACGGTAGCCCGGAAAGGCGACGGGGCGTGGCGGGTGACGAATATCGGCGGGTATCAGGTTCCCCCCGCGTGGACGCCGGGGGCGGACTGGCTGACGGTAACGGGAGGTTAAATCGTGCACAAGGAAATACGTAGAGCGCGGAAAGTGGTGGGTTTTGCCAACGGTGAAGTTGTTGGTGAGTACGAAGCGCAGACGCTGGAGGACGTGGAGTGCCGGGCGGAAGAAATGATCAAGGCCGGTGCGGAATCCGTGGACTATTATGGTGCTGATCCGGGCACCGGAACATGGCTGTATACGCATAGTCGGTACAAGTAGCCGCCGCGAGGCGGTTTTTCTTTGAGAAAATACCAGAAAGGAGGCGGCGATTTGCGGCATGACTTCCAGCCGGTGGTATCGCTGAAAACCAAGCGTCCCATCGGGTACGAGGCGTTGGCGCGGTTTGCGGATGGGGCGCAACCGGCGGAGTTTTGGCGGAGGAGGTTGGCGCTGGATCGGCTGGAGCCGCACAGCCGCCACATGGCGCGGCTGGAGATACGTTCCTGGGCGCTGGCAGTCGGGGCAGCGATTAGGCGCGGTCTGACTGGTAATTTGTTTGTAAACGTGGTGCCTGGCGTAGTATCGGACCCCACCTATTTACGGTGCTTTTCGCGGCTGCACACCTATGCCGCTAGCGCGGGGTTGGTGCTTATCCCCGAACTCGTTGAAAACGCCGAGGCATCGTTTTCGGTGCTCTCGTTGGCGGCACGGAAGTTCAGGGGCGTCGGAAACGTGGCCATATCGCTTGACGACGCGCTGGAGGGGTCAACCCCTTTGACGGCACTGACACAGCTTTGCCCCGAGTGGGTTAAGTTCGATGTCAGCAATCTGCGGAATGACCCTGCGACGGTTCATGCTATTATTCGCTCCGTGGCTTCCTGGGGTGGGAAGGTAATCGTCGAAAAGGTGGAGACTGCGCAGGATGTGGAGTTGGTTACGGGTGTTCGCGTGGCTTGTGGGCAGGGATGGTACTGGGGGGCAACGGTGTGAGCAGTGAATTAGAGCAGGCAAGCATTGCGCTGGAAGCGGCGGAGAACGGTTTGAGGGACGCCGTTCGGCACAACGCGGATGCCGGGGAGTTGGATCGGGTGGTGGCTGTGCTGGAGACGGCGCAGGATCGTTTCAATGCGCTGGTGTGGGAAATGGGGGGCTAGCCGTGAAAATCATCGTTGGCGTGGCCCAAAAGGAAGACCCTGCCGTGGGCCAGGCGGTCGAGGCGGCGCTTTTGGCGACGCTGCGGCACCAGGGGCATGACGCCGGTTCCGTGTCCGATCAGCAAAACGCGCTGGTAGCGGTGTCTTCGGCGGAACCGCCGGATATTTTGATTTTATCGCGTTTTCTTGTGGGCAACGACGCGGCGGGTTGCCTGCGGGCCTGCCGCCAAGCGGCACCGGGTACGCGGGTGATCGGACTTGTCGGTCCGTTGGATGAAGGGGCACACGAATTTCTGCTGGCGGCGCGTGACACCGGCACGTTCGACCTAGTGGTGGACGAGGATGGGGCGCTCCGGCTGGACGACATGGTTGCCGCCGTGGTGGATCGGCTGGCGGCTCCCAAGCAGTTCAAGGACGTGCAGGTGATATTCAACCGAATCCCCGGCGGCAAGGCGGGGGGTACGCTGGACACTCTGACGGGGCTGCCGGGCCGGTGGGTGTTGCCCGACGAGGCGACGCCGGTGACGGGCGCGGTGGTCGTGATGGACTTGGACAACCTGAAGACCATCAACGACCGGGACGGGCACCAGGCGGGAAACAAGTACCTCAAATCCGCCGCCGAATGCCTCCAGGCGGCGCAGGGCAACGGGGTGGCCGTGCGGTGGGGCGGGGATGAATTCGTCCTGTGGCTGGCCGGTCTGACGGATGCAAGCCAGGCGGACGCCGTTCGCAAGGATTTGGCGGAACGGCTGAAGGCGGCGGGTGTGTCGGCCTGCGCCGGCTTGGCGTGGACCGACACGGCGGAGGCGTTTGGCGACCTTTTTCAGCGGGCGGACATGGAAGTGCTGTCCAAGAAGCGGATGCGGCCAGGCAACCGGCGCGGCGGCGAACGGGTGGTGCTTCAGCCGGTGCCGCACCGGATCGTCGCCATAATCGGGCAAAAGGGTGGTGTCGGGCGGACAACCGTCGCCGTCAACCTGGCCGTGGCTGCGGCGAAGCTGGGCATAAAGGTTGCCGTGGTGGACTGCTGCCCGTCGCAGTGGCGGGTTGCCTCGTACATGGGTGCCCGGAACGTTTCTCCCGGCCTTCCGGGGCTGGCAGATGCAGCGAAAGGACTGGCACCGGAGGACGCCGCCGAGATGTGTTTCAACGTGGCGGTGTTGTCGCAGGGTGAGGACGACAACGCTTATGTGAAACTGGACGCGGTGACGACCGGCAAAATCATTCACCTGCTGGGCCAGCATTACGGCTTGGTGGTCATAGACGCTCCCGCCGGACTGGACGAGGAATCCGTGCAGGAAACGGTTAAGCTGGCGACCGACGTGCTCATTGTTGTGGATACCGCTGACACCTTGGCGGTGAAGGACATCAAGAGAGCCGTGTATGCACTGGGGCTGGATCTGTCCGCTGCACGGCTGGTGGCCAACCGACACGGCGCAATTTCATTCCCGGTATCCGCGCTGGAAGACGATTTGGAGGCAGACCTGAAAACCAGGGTGGGCGTCGTGGCGGCGATTCCGGCGGACGGGGCGCTGTACCAAAAGGCGGTGCAGGCGAAAAAGCCCGTTGCCGCAGGAGGCGGCGAGGCGGCGGCTGTGTGGGATGGCCTTTCCCGCGCCGTCCTGGGGTTGGGGGGTGCGCCGGAGGCGGTGCCCAAACGGCCCGGCTTTATTGCAAGTTTGCTTGGAAGGGGGCAACGTCTTTGGAAAAAGAAGTAAGGAGCACGAAGGTTGATCTGGGGGAACTGGCAGTGCTGCGTGGCCGGGGCGGGGTCAGCGTATCCACCGTTTTAGCTGAAGCGACGGAACGGGTGTTGGGTTTCCTGCAAAGCCGATACGTCGATGTGTTGTCCCGCGCCGTCATCCGCCCGGAGCAGGAGGCGGAAACCGTCCGCAAGGCCGTGCAGGACTTGGCGGCGTCGGAAACGCAATTGCTGCCCACAGAGCGGGGGCAACTGATCGATACCGTCATGGCAAACGTGATGGGTTTTGGGCCATTGGAGGCATTGCGCCACGATCCCGAGGTAACGGACATTCTGGTGAACAACTGGGACAGCGTATTCGACGTGCGGGGCGGGACGCTTTATCAGACGGATATTCAATTCGCCGGACCCGCCGCCTTGGAGAATTTCGCGGCGGTGCTGATCGCGCCTTCCGGCAGGGTGTTTAATGCCGAGTCGCCGATTGTACTGGTCCGGGTGGCCGACGGCACCCGCGCCAGGATCATGCGGTCCCCCGTTACTCCGAACGTTACGATCTCCATGCGCAAGCCCCAAGCCAACGTAGCGCCGGTGACAGCGGATACGCTGATCGAAAACGGGACGTGGACCCCGCAGGTGCGCCGCTTTTTGGAGTGGGTGGCGGCGGCAGGTTTCCGGGTGCTTTTCGCCGGGGAAACCAACACCGGCAAGACAACGAGCCTGCGGGTGTTCACCCGGTTCTTGCGGTCGAGTGGCGAAACGCGGGTGTTCAACGGCGTCCGCCATATCGTAGCGGGGGCGCGGGTCGTCGTGTTGGAGCACACTCGCGAGTTGGAATTGGACCTGCCAAACGTCCTTTCCCGCGAGGCCGTGGAACGGCCTGGCGGGGGAGGGGAGGACTTGGTGAAACTTCTCAAGGCGGCGCTTCAAGAATTCCCGGAAGTGATCATTGTCGGGGAAATTCTCGGAGCCGAGGCGCTGCCATTCATCGAGGCTGCACTGTCGGGCCACGTCACCTACGCCACCATCCATGCCGCCGGGCCGGATGCGGCGATGGAGCGCATGGTCAACGGGGCGCTGATGTCTGGGGTTGCTCTTTCCGAACGGCGAGTGCGGAAGATGGCTTTTTCCGCCGTGGACCTGATTCTTGAGCATCACTGGCACCGGGGGGAGCGGCGGTTGACAGGGATTTACGAGGTCGTCCCCGAGGGGGACTTCCGGGAAATATTCGTCCGGGGCGCAACGGGGATGGAGTTTGTTGACGGCATTTCGGGTAGGCTTGCGGCGCGGCTGCAACGCTCAAGGGATGTGGAGGTTCCCTCAGAATGGCTCTCGTCGGTGGCTTGATCGTCGCCGCCGGATGCGCAGCGTGGGTCACCTGGGCGGCGACGGGCCGGATCAGGTGCTATGCTGCTTCGGCGCGTCCAAGGAAGAGGGCGCGGTTTGATGCGGGGATGCTTCTCCGGCTCCCGGCGGATGTGCTGGTGGCGTTGGCATTTGGCATCGGGGGTGCGGCTGTTATCGGTGGGCTGACAATGAATCCGGTGGCGGCGATCCTGGGTGGGCTGGAAACGGCGCTCATTCCCCGCAATGTGCGGCTTGTGGCCGGTATTTTGGCGGAGACGAAGAAGTTGAAGGAACTCGCGGCGGCGGTGGGCACGGTGGGGGACGCGCTATCTAAGCCTCAGCCCAACGTGCGGCAGGCTGTTTCGCAGCTTGCCGAGGCGGGAACGGCTCCCTGGATTCTGAACGGGACGAAAGACGCCTTGGCGCGGTCTTGGCGGACACCGCTTGGGGATAGTCTGGATGCATGGGCGGAAAAGACGAAGCGGCAGGATGCGGTGCTCTTTGCGCGTCTTATCCGCGTGGCGGAGGAGACGACGAACGCGGCGGCGGAAGGGCTTTCCCGGTTTTCTGAAATGCTTCGCCGCCGCGCCGTGACCTTGGCAGACCTGCATGGGCGATTTTTCCTTTATTACGTGGCCTTCGGCGTGGTGCTGGCGGTGCCGCTGGTGGCTTACCCCGTTCTTATCGCCGCCTTCCCCTATGTGCGGGAGTGGTTTTGGGGGACGTTCGGCGGGCGATTGGCCGGGGGGATTTTGTGGGATGGCGATTTGGGTATGGTTTGGCTGCTACTGGCGATGCTGAAGCCACAATAGGGAGGGAGGAGGACGATGCTTTATGTTTGGGCTGTGGTCGCCGCTGGCTGCGCGGCGTGGGTCACCTGGGCGGCGACGGGCCGGATCAGGTGCTACGCTCCCGCCGAGCAACGGTCGGCGGACCCGATGGACGCGGTTCGCGGCTGTATCCGGCGAATTTCCGGTCCTTTGGCGCGATGGGACGAGGCTGCCGCCGGGAACCTGACGGCGCTGGGCCGGTCCCCAAAGGTGATTTGGCAGGTGCGTTTGGTGGGGCTGGTGCCGGTGGCGCTGTTTCTGCTGACCCCGATGCGGGGGGCGGATTTCATCCTTCTTCCTATGGCGTGGTCGGTGCCGTGGCTGTTAGCGTGGAGTTGGCGGTCTGATTGGTCGAAAGCTTGCCTTTGGGAACTTGGCGCGGCATCCGAGTGGTTTGCGCTGCATTTCCAGGCGAGGCTCGCCGCCGTGAATGCGCTGTCCGGGACGATGGACCTTTCGCTCGGGCCGCTTAAAAGAGAGTTCGCGGCGGTTTTGGCAGGAATGGTGGCGAAGGAACCCGTTCCCGTACCAGCCGCGCTTCGCCGGCTGGCGGCGCGGATCAACCAGCACGACGCTTATATGATATTGGGGCGCTTGGCTGGGGTATGGGACAACCTGACGCCAAATGAAGACGTGTTCGTAGCGCAGGCGGAGACGCAAAGCAGACTCCACGAGGCTAGGATGAAGGCCAGGGAGGGAACGCTGACCGTTGCTTTCATCGGGGCATTGGCTTGGGCGTTTGTGGTGATTTTCATTTTTGCGATTCCGTTCTACGAACACTACATGGGACGGGTATTTCGTTATTGAAAGGGGGTGGGAAAATGCTGGGGAAACTTCGGGAAAGGCTGCAACGGGGAGAAAAAGGTTTCACGGTGATTGAAATGCTCCTGGTGCTGATGGTGCTGGTATTGCTCGTGGGTGTCGCCGGATACTTTGGGTACGACCAGGTCACCGGCACGATCCAGCCGGGGATCAGCGGTTCCAAGGGCATTGGAAACATCACCGGGTATAACTGCCCGACGCCGAGCACTTGCACCGACTAGTAGGAGCGGATAACATCCGCTCCTTTCTTTTTTGGGAGGCGACTTTAATGTTGAAAGACGAATCGGGGTTCACGGTGATTGAAGTTTTGCTGCTTATTGTGGTAATGCTTTGCTTTTTAGGTCTTTACGCGTACTTTTCGTATACGCAGATGTGGGCGCCGAACAGTCCGTTTATGGTTTGGGCGACGGGGTGGCTGTCGGGGGCGTACAAGTTTTAAGGGGGCTTTGTTTATGCTGCGAAAGGAGGGCGGCTTCACTTCGCTGGAGGCGCTGGGGGCGCTGCTGATCAGTTTCGCGGCGCTGATATTGTTCCTGGTTTTCTCCGGGAACTTAGGGATCGGCTTCACCGTCAACGGCACGGCGAAGCAGGCCGGGGAAGCCTTGGCCAACGACGCGGCGGCGCAGGGTTGCCTGACCACTCAAGGCGAACAGGCGGCGCAGGCAATCCTTCAGGCGGGAGGCATGGACCCGGCGAAAGCCGTGTTTTCGACGACCGACGGCGGGGCGCGGCAGACGTATGGAGCGCCGTTCACGGTGAGTTTGTCGTACCCCTGGCAGACCGGCGGGGCGTACCAAGGGAATTATACGTTGCTGTTTTCGCAGACGGTGATTTCGGCTTGGAACGGGGCGGCGGCGGCGGAGACGTGCGCCGGGTAGTAGTTGGTGGAAAGAGGAGGAAATTCTGTGAATGGCATCGAACAGATACTGAAAAACCGGGGCTTGACCCCTGCGGAGGTAGTGCGGTTGGCGGATGTAGCGGATGGGCATACGGGGATAGAACATACCGTTGTGGCGGGGCCTGACAAGATCACTGGCAGGGTGTTGGGCTTGGTTCTGGACCAAGAAGATAAAATTGGTGACGTCACGGCACTGACCTTTGTAAGGGAGGCCAGCGGCACGAAGCATTTCGCCCTTCACGTCCATACCGACACGGCGGGCGACGGGCGGCTTTTTAGGGCGTTGGGTTTTAGTTTGTTTCAGCCATGCCCGGTGTTTCGGGGTGGCTGCTGGTATCGCATTTTGCGCAGCGGCCAAACGATGAAGTCCGACGACGAGGCGGTGTTGGCTGAGTATGCGAGTATCAAGTCCGCGCTTCCAACCATTATTGCTGCGTGGCATGATATGCACCGAAAATGGGAAACCATTGAAAACGCCTTGGCGGATACGGGCCTATCGTTCCCCAAATGGGAGGAACGGTGGCCGAACGGCAAATAAAGTGACCGTAAAATACCCACGAAACCTTGACTTCGGCATGGTTCTGTGGTATAGCGTATTTAGCGGGTAATTTAAGGTCACGAAATAGCGCATGGTAGAATAGTTACAGGAAGCAGGTGGGTTGAGTGAAATTTACCAAGGACGAAATAACCAAGTACCTCGCGCTGCTGGCGGCGGAACTGCGCGAAGCAGGTTACAACGCAAAGATTACGGTGTATGGCGGCGCTGCGCTGGTTGACCTTGGACTTCGGGATTATACTCGTGATATTGACTACACTTCCAAGTCTCAGGCTGCGGTGGCGGCTGCGGCTGCCAAGGTAGCTGTGACTAACAGGCTGGAGGCCGGGTGGTTAAACGATGCCGTATCGCGGCGGAAATGCTGGCTCGGACGCTGCCGGAGTTTCGCAGGAGAAACGTTGTCATGTGGTCGGCGAAAGACTTGGAGGTAATTTAAAAGGAGTGAGAAAAGAATGAACGTTAAAAGGTTTCTTGTAGGCTTGGGAACGTTGGCGATGCTGGTGTTCACCGCCTCCCCGGCCCTGGCCGCCGCCCCGCCCCAAATCAAGCTCCCCGGTTCCTACACCGACGCGGGCCTTTGGGCCACCGGCGGTCCCCAAGGCTGGGCGGCTACCAGCATCAGCGACGCCTCCCTTTGGGGCGTGATCCAGGGCTACCCCAACGGTACTTTCCAGCCTCAAGGCAACATCACCCGCTGCGAGTTCGCGGCCATGTTGAGCCGTGCTATGGGCAACGCCGCCCCGGACCCGGCGGAAATCGTTAAACTTGCCGGCCCCACCGTGGCCGACGCCGCGTACAACGTCGGGCTGTTCAAGGACACCCCGATGGGGCCGCAAGCTTGGTACTCGCCATACCTGACGGCCTTGGAGGGCGCGGGTATCCTGGGGACGGGAATGTATCCGACGGCCAATTTTGCCTGTGGCGGGAGCATCACCAGGGCGGAGGCTGCCGCGTGGATCGCCAAGGCGCTTTCGTACCTGGATGTGCCGCCCCCCACGATGACCATGACGGCCTCTCCGTTCTCCGACGTGTCTCTAAGTGGCAATTGGACCTACGCCTTCAGCGGCACGGTTTCGGCCACCACTTACGACGTGACCATCCCCAACGCGGAAATCGCCGGGGCTTCGGCCTACGGCGTGATCAAGGGCTACCCCGACGGCACCTTCCATCCGAATGGACTGATTACGCGGGCGGAGGCGGCGGCCATGCTGACCAGGTTCGTGGCGGCGCTGCCGGGGTATGACCAATTGGCAATGCAGACGCCTTGGATCGCCAACGGGGATATGTTCTATGGCGCCCCCTGCGCCAGAATCCCTTATCCGGGACCATATACCCCCGCCCTCCCAAAGGGTACCACCATCTGCCAGACTCTTGATAACTCCGTGGTCTTGACCAACGCCGACTTGGGCTTTACTCCGGCCACCACCACGGCGGCGTTCCAGGCAGAGCCTATGGCCACTTGGGAGCAGATCCACCTGTGGATCGCAACGGCCAACTGGATGGCACTTGGGGAAGCCAAGCTGAACCAGC
>JAJZBP010000041.1 GCA_021798855.1 Bacillota bacterium | reverse complement strand
CCGACGCCAGAACCACTCTCGGCCGTCTGGAAAAAGTCGTCCGGGGAGCCGAAGCAACCTTCAACGCCCTCGGCTTGCTCACATCCCTGGCCAACAAACAGACCGGCTCCTTGGTGAGGTTGGCCGGCGTCCTCGCGGGCGTCAACCGGGGAATCTCGACTTGGCGCAAGGCGCGGTTGATAAAAAGCACAACGAGGGGGAAGAAAGGATGAGTGACCAAAAAAGCGGCGCTTTCTGGCGCGGCCTTTTGTTCGGCGGCCTGATCGGAGCAGCTTTCGGGGCTGCCCTGACCGCGCAAGCCGACCCGGAAACCAAACAACGCCTCCAAACAACGGTTAAGGAACTTACCGAACGTTCCCGAGACGTGGCCACCAAGAGCCGCGACCTAACTTTGGACCTCCTGGAACAGGCCGGCGCCCAGGCCAACAACCTCCTCGAACGTGTCCAGGACGCCCTGACCCAGGAAACCGCCGCCCTTCAGGAGGCCATCCACGCCGGGGTGCAGGCCGGGCGCGCGGAAGTCGACCACTTGCAAGAAAAAATTTCCGTCAAGGCCCCAGGAGAAAAAGAAACGAATTAAAAGCTCAACCGCTACGAAAAATGACCGCGCCGGGTAAAAATCCCCATAGCGCGGTTTTTCTTCGCGTTGGTGGTCTTTTCGACGGTTTACGCTCCAGCCCAGCTATAATTAACAGTTAGCTATGATTTAAAAGTCATAAGTTAAAATTCTGTTTTTAGCACGTTTTCCGTCCCTTCTGAATCTTCTCTACCGGCTTTGCACCCCTGGCCCATCCCCCCGTAAAATGACTTTGTCGAAGGACGCAAAATAAGGGAGGGCTTTGCATGGCTGAAAAAGATTGGTCGTCCAGTTTCGGACCCGATGATCAGTACGTACAGGCTTGGTACACGAACCCGATCCTCACCGGCATCGTGCCCCTCGTTTTAACGTTCGTCGTCTACCTGCTTTACGCCGTCGGTATTCTCCACACCTATTGGTGAAGGGATCCGCCACGTTCCACGGCCGTTTCCCCTTCCCCGCCGCAGCACGGGGCCCGTTTCCCCTTCCCGCCGCAGGCCGAAGCCCGGAGGATACCTCCGGGCTTCGTGGCGGTTTCCGCAGCGTGTTTCCGGTTCAAACGTCGTAATAGAGGTGGTATTCCCACGGGTGCGGGCGCAGGTGGATTTGGTCAGCCTCCCGCCGCCGTTTGTACTCGATCCAGGTGTCGATCACGTCTTGGGTGAAGACCCCCCCGACCTTGAGGAACTCGTGGTCCGCCTCCAGGGCGTTTAAGGCCTCTTCCAAGGAACCCGGCACCATCTTGATTTGGGCCGCTTCCTCCGGCGGCAGTTCGTAGATGTCCCTGTCCACCGGTTCGGGCGGTTCGATCTTGTTCCGCACCCCGTCCAGACCGGCCATCAACATCGCCGGGAAAGCCAGGTACGGGTTGCAGGAAGGATCCGGCGAGCGGAACTCCAGCCGCCGGGCCTTTTCGCTTTTGGAGTAGACGGGAATGCGCACACAGGCGCTCCGGTTGCGTTGGGAGTAAACCAGGTTGATGGGAGCCTCGTAGCCCGGAACAAGACGCCGGTAAGAATTGGTGGTCGGTGCGGCGAAAGCCAGGATGGCCGGAGCATGGGCCAACAGACCCCCGATGTACCAACGGCCCAAATCGCTCAGACCATAGCCTTGCGGAGAATAGAAAAGATTCTTGCCTTTCTTCCAGAGACTCTGATGGGTATGCATCCCCGAGCCGTTGTCCTGGAAGAGGGGCTTGGGCATGAAGGTGGCCGTAAAACCGTTCTGTATGCAGACGTTCTTCACGATGTACTTGTAGAGCATCACCTGGTCGGCCAGTTGGACCAAAGGGCCGAAGCGCATATCGATCTCCGCCTGGCCGGCCGTACCCACCTCGTGGTGCTGGACCTCCACCCTGATCCCCGACTCGATCATCTTCAACATGATTTCCGAGCGCAGATCCTGCAGCTTGTCCGTGGGTGGAACCGGGAAGTACCCCTCCTTGTGGCGGACTTTATAGCCCAGGTTGGAAGGTGCCTCCTCCTGCTTGGAGTTCCAAATACCCTCGACCGAATCGACCCGATAGAAGCCGCTGCGGGCATCCTGCCCGTAACGGACGTCGTTGAAGATGTAAAACTCCACCTCCGGCCCCCAAAAGCTCTCATCCGCCACGCCGCTCTCCGCCAAATACTTTTCCGCTTTCCGGGCGATGTGGCGGGGATCCCGCGAGTAGTTCTCCATGGTGAGGGGATCCTTCACGGCGCAAATAATGCTCAGGGTGGGAACCCGGCACACCGGATCCACGATGGCCGTATCCGGATCGGGGAAAAGGAGCATGTCGCTTTCGTGAATTTGCTGAAAGCCGCGGATGCTCGACCCGTCAAAGCCGAGCCCCTCTTTGAAGACGTCCTCGTCAAACTCGCCGAGCGGCACGGAAAAATGCTGCCAGGTTCCGGGCAGATCAACAAATTTAACATCAACCACCTTGATACCCTTTTCCTTGGCCAAGGCCAATACCGCTTTTGGATCCATCCTCATCCCCCTTGTTATGCTTTTGCGGGCGGCGGAATCCACCACCCCCCCCCGCGTTTACCCCCGCCGGTCGGCTACGCAACCCGACCGGAAACGGTTACCACGTCTCGCGGCACCCGCTCCAAGGCGCAAGAATCCCGCCCGAAACCAGAATCACCACCACCTTTATGAGGCAATTCCCGAATAAAACGTTTGGCTTTCCCGGCTCATCTTTTCCGCGCGTCGGCTCAAAGCGCCCTTCCGATCGTCCCGGGATTTTTATGTTGGGGTTTTCCGCGCCGTCGCCGCTCGCGCGTCTACGGCGTGGAAAATCGCGGCCGGCTTATTCCGTTTCACGTTCCGCAATCATTCGTTCCAATTCGGCCTGGTCGGTTACGGGATAAATGGATGCCAGACCGATTCCGCGCTCCCACCTTTCCGCGAAAAGAGCCTCCCTTTCGCCGTCCGCGGTTTCCGGGAAGATCGGCCCTTCGGAATAGGCCACGCCCCTTGCCCCAGCCAGGCGGGTCTTGATCCCCATCAGGTTCATCCCCTGTTCCCGCAGGGCCTTGATCTCCTGCAGGCGATCAACTTCCCCCTGAGTATACAGCCGGTGCTTACCCTCGGTTCGTTCGGGGCTTAAAAGCCCACACCTCTCGTAATACCGAATTTTCCGGCCGGAAAGACCGGTGAGCCTTTCCACCAGACCGATGGGGTATACCGCAGATTCACGGTTCATCCAGCATCACCTCGCTTCGACCAGCGATAATTGTAACGTCCTTAACCCTCTCTTGTCAATAATCTGTGAAGGATTTGTCAATCTTTTGTCACCTTTACAGCTAAACCGGATTCACCCCGCTTGCCCGCAGCGGTTTGCGCACACCCGTCACCATGTAATGCACCCATTCCCCGAGGTTGGTAGCATGATCGGCGATCCGCTCCAAACGGTGGGCCACGAAGAGGAGTTGGGTGGCCTGGTTGATGTTTTTGGTTTCTTCGATCATCAGCACCAGGAGTTCCCGAAAAACCTGTTTATAAAGGCTGTCAACCTCATCATCCTGCCGAATCACCTTCATGGCCACCATGGCATCCCGGTTGGTGAAGGCCCAAAGAGCGTCCCGCAACATTCCCCGCGCCAACTCCGCCATCCTGGGGAGATCGATCAGGGGCTTGATCAGGGCTTGACCATCCAAACGGATGGTCACCTTGGCAATATCCGCCGCATGGTCGGCCATGCGCTCCAGGTCGGTGATCAGTTTGAGGGCCGTGCCCACCACCCTCAGGTCTCCGGCCAAGGGCGCCTGGAGCGCCAGCATCGTCAGGCATTTTTTCTCGATTTCCAACTCCATCCGGTCGATGGCGTCGTCTTCCGCGATCAGCCGCTTGGCCATTTCCAAATCTCCGTTGGCCAGGGACTTGAGTGACTCGTAGATGATCGTTTCCACCTTGGTGCCCATCTTCAGAATGTCCTCTTGCAATTCGTCCAATTCACTCCGAAAGCCATTGCGCACCAATAGTGCCCCTCCTCGTGGTCAACCGAATCTGCCGGTGATGTAGTCCTCCGTCCGCTTGTCCTGGGGGTTGGTGAAAATACCCTCCGTATCCCCGGCTTCAACCAATTCTCCGTTGAGGAAAAAGGCGGTCCGGACCGAAATCCTCGCGGCCTGCTGCAGGTTGTGGGTAACGATTACTATGGTATACCTCTTGGCCAACTTGGTGCATAACTCCTCCACTTTGGCGGTGGAGATCGGATCAAGAGCCGAAGCCGGCTCGTCCATCAGCAACACCTCCGGGTCGACCGCCAACGCCCGCGCGATGCAAAGGCGCTGCTGCTGCCCCCCCGAAAGCTCCAACGCCGAGTGGCGCAGTTTGGTCTTCACCTCATCCCAGAGGGCTGCCGCACGCAACACCTCTTCGACCTTGCTCTGCAAAAGTTGCTTGGACCGCATCCCGTGGATACGCGGTCCATAAGCCACATTGTCGAAAATGCTCATCGGGAAAGGGTTTGGCCGCTGGAAGACCATCCCCACCCGCCGTCGCAATTCGACCACATCCGTGCGCGGCGAATTGATGTCCTGCCCATCGAAGAAGATCTGTCCTTTGAATCTGGCTGCGGGAATCAGGTCATTCATCCGGTTGAGACTGCGTAGAAAAGAGGACTTCCCGCAACCCGAAGGACCGATCAGGGCGGTTATCTCTCCCGCTCCAATACCGAGGTTGATCCGTTTCAGAGCCGTCGTCGCCCCATAATTTAGGGAAAGATCGACGGTTTTAATTTTGTATTCCCCTTCCCGGGGAACCACAGCGACGTCACTTGCAAACAATACGGCCTATGCTCCTTACAAATAGCGGCTTTTTTCAATTATAACGCATCATCGCCACCGGGCAACTTAATTTTTGGTTAAGTCCCATTCGCCGTTTCGAACAGTTTCGCCAGCAAAACCAAACCCAACCAAAGCAGCAACAGCACCGCCGCCGTTCCCTCGGCTTCTCGGCCCCCGCCGGCCCCCTCCGCCTGCAAATACCAAAGGTGAACCGCCAGGGTGGCGCCCGGACCAAAAGGGTTCAGGGAGAAAGGACGGGAAGCCGGAACCGCGCCGGCGGTGAACAGGAGGGCCGCCGCCTCCCCCAAGCCCCTCCCGGCGGCCAGCACCAAACCCGCCGAAAAAGAGGATGACGCCAGGGGTAGAATGATCCGCCGCCAGGTGTTAAACCGCGTGGCCCCCAGGGCCAAACTCCCTTCCCGCAGGGCCGGCGGAACCAGCGCCATGGCCTCCTGGGCCACCCTGACCAGGAAGGGCAGGTTCAAAACCCCGAGGGAAACGGCTCCGCCGATGAGGGTGAACCCCAGGTGCATTTGCTCCACAAAAACGATCATTCCCAACATCCCCACGACCACCGCCGGCGTCGCCGCCTGCATCTCCAACCCCCGGCTCAGCAGCCGCGCAAGACGCGGATCGGCATATTCGTTCAGGTAGGTGGCCGTCGCGAGGGCCAGCGGACAGGAGAGTAACAGAGACAGGATCAGGACGTAAACGGAAGCAAACAGTTGCGGTGTGAGGGCGCGCCAAAAGGACAAGGAGAGGGCCGGCAACCCTCGCCATAACACCCAGGCGGGAAGAATCACCACCAGGATCGTCGTGATCAGCATCCCGGCCCGCCAAACCGGAGGATGCTCATCCACCCGCCCCACTCTCCTTTCCCCGGGCCAGATGGGCTCCAACCAAAGCCAAACCCAGGAGAACCAGTCCCAGGGCGAAGAGGGAATCGGCTGCCGGAGTGCCGTAGGGGGCGTGGCCCATTTCGGTCGCAATCCAGGAGGTCAGGGTCGCAGCCGGGACAAAGAGCCCAGCCGGAACCACGGGGGCATTGCCCACCACCACCTGCACGGCCATGGTTTCCCCCAACGCCCTGGTGGCAGCCAGGATCAACGCCGACCTGATCCCCTCCCACGCCAAGGGCAAAACCACTCCACGCAGGACGGTCCACGGCTTGGCGCCCAAAGCCAGGGCCGCCTCACGGTAGACCGAAGGCACCTTTTCCAAAGCTCGAATCGCCAGGAGAGCAAAGGTGGGCAGAACCATCACGGCCAGGATGATCCCGGCTGCCCCCGGCCCGAAGCCGCCGGTTCCCGTAAGGCTCCCGAGGAACGGCAGGATCTCGCCCAAGGCCAGCCACCCCAACACAACGGCCGGAATTCCTCCCAGAACCTCCAACCCCAAGCGCAGAAGACGCCCTCCTTTGCCTCCGCCGGTGATGTACAAAGCCGTCGCCAGACCTGGAAAGAAAGCCAACCCCAGGGCCAGGAAGGTCACCAAAAGCGAGCCGCCCAGAAAGGGAAGCAACCCATAGGCGGCCGGGGGAGCCCAAACCTCCCCCAGGAAAAAACGGGCCGCCGGCACCTGACTAAAAAAAACCGCGGCCCGTTCCGCCAGGAAAAAAACTCCTCCTCCCAGCACAGCCACCGCCAACACCGCCGCCGCCAGAAAGACCCTCGCCGCCCAACGGTCAGCCCGCACCGGATTCCTCCCCATCCACCGGCGGCAGGTAACCAAGGCGCCGCAGTTCCGGGCGAAAGTCGCGCCCCCGGATCAAGGCCAGGAAAGCCCTGACCACGGGTCCGGGCGACCGAAGGGTGTAAAAGCGCCCCATCCCCCAAAAGGCATACTTGCCATCCCCCACGGCCGAGGCGGAGAAGGGCACTCCCCCCAGGGCCACCGCCCGCACCGTGGAGTTGAGCCTGCCCGCTTCCAGGTAGCCGATGGCCCCCGGGGTGGCCGCCACCGCCGCCCGCACCGCGCCGCTGGAGGGAAGGGTGACGCCGCGGGGAACAACTTTTCCCCCATTCAAAAGACGTTCCTCCAACACCAACCGTGAGCCGGAGGAAGATGCCCGGCCCACCACCACCACCGGCAAACCCTGACCACTGATGCTCCGCCAGTCGCGCACTCTGCCGGAAAAGATCTCCGCCACCTGCCACCGGGTGAGGGAGGCCACCGCCACGTCCGGGTTTACCACCAAGCAATAGGGAATCACCGCCACCGGCCAACCCACCAAACCCGGGTATTTACCGGGAGGAGGAACCGCATCGGCCATCCCGATGTCCACCGCCTTCGACCAGACCTGGTAAAGGCCAACGAAGGAGCCCCCCCCCGTCACCTGCACCGAAACGTCCGGGTGGACACGGCCAAAGGAAGCCGCCGCCGCTCGGGCCAAGGGCATGAGGGCGGTGGATCCGGAGATGGCGAGGCGGAGACCGGAGGGTCCACAAGCCGTGAAGAAAAACATTCCCGGCATGAGACAAAGCGTCAACAACCAATAGCGCACAGACAGTTCACCCGGAAAAGGTTATGCGCTTTGGGAACGTGGTAAAACCTGCCCGCAGATTTGGTTTGCCCTCCGGCCCAGAGGGGGACCGTCATGATTATTCGATAAACCCGTCGGTTGACATCCTCCTCACGGCTAAAACCGTGGGATTCCCGGTTGTCCGGGCCGGTATTCGCTTATGCGGCTTGCGCCGTTTTCGCTTTCCCGGTGGTTCCTCCCCGCTATGAGCCGCCCAAGCCGGATCTCACTTCGCAGGCGTAGGCCGTCTGCCAGACGGCAATCGATCGATTGAAGGTTTCGCCTCCGTACATGCCGGCCCGTCGCCTTTGGCGAGGGCAAGGAACACACTTCAGTTTTTAAGGTGCTGGAAATATTATATCATAATCGGGAAGAATTAGGAAGGCACAAAAGGAGCGGGCGCTTCATCCCACCCATGAATGAGTGGGCGCATCAAGCCGAAATTTTGTAAACTATCCACTTTGTTCTTCTTTGTGTAGCGGCAGG
Source organism: Bacillota bacterium (assembly GCA_021798855.1). GTDB lineage: Bacteria > Bacillota > Sulfobacillia > JAJZIM01 > JAJZBP01 > JAJZBP01. The sequence goes on along the minus strand of JAJZBP010000041.1, from coordinate 4,590 downwards.
CGAACGATGAACTCGCTCCCTTTTCCCACTTTGCTCCTGGCTTCCACCCGGCCTCCGTGGGCCTCCACGATACCCCTGGCGATGGGCAGACCCAAACCCGTCCCCCCCGATTGGCGGCTCCTTCCCTTGTCCACCCGGTAGAAGCGGTCGAAGATCCGGGGAAGTTCCTCCGCCGGGATGCCCACGCCGTCGTCTTCCACCGCCACCGTCGCCCACGGGCCGTCCTTCCCGACCCGCACCCTGATCCCTCCCCCGGCGGGAGTGTACTTATCGGCGTTCACCAGCAAGTTCCAAAGAACCTGTCCCAGCCGGTCGGCATCTCCCCGCACCGGCAGGGGTTCATCCGGCAGGTGCAACTCCAAACAACGACCGTCTTGCTCGGCGCGGGGACGAAAACGGCCGGCCACGTCGCGCACCGTCGCCCCCAGGTCCAGGAGGTCTTGGCGATAGGACAAGACCCCGGCTTGGATGCGGGAAAGGTCCAGGAGGTCATCCAACAGTCGCGATAAACGCTTGGCCTCCACTTGGACCACGCCGAGAAAGCGTTCCCGCGTTGCGGCGTCCTCCACTCCCTCCTGCAGGGTCTCCACGTAGCCCAGGATGGAGGTCAGCGGTGTCTGTAGTTCGTGGGTCACGTCGGCCACGAACTCCCGGCGCATCTTTTCCACCGCCCGCTCCTGACTGACGTCCCGCAGGACCAGCAACACCCCGGAAGGTTTGCCTTCGTCCCCACCGCGCACCGGCGAAAGAAAAACCTGCAGATCTTTTTCCCCGGGATGATAGAGACGTACCTCCAGGGTTGTACCCACCCCCGAGGCCAGCACCCGGTCAAGCGCCTCGTCCAAAGGAAGATGGCGGTACAATTCCAGGCCGCGCGCCCCGATCATCTCCCTGCCGACCCCCAGGATACCCTCAGCCGCCGGGTTGAGCAACAGCACCCGCTTCCTGGCGCTAAACAGAACCACCCCGTCCACCATATGGGCCAGGATGGTTTCCAATTTGCTCTTTTCCTCCTGCAGGTCCCGCAAACGTTCAACCGTAAAACCGGCCGTGCGTCGCACGGCCTCACCGAGGGGCGCCCATTCTCCCTCCAGGTAAATGCCGCCGATGTCCTCGTCACGGCCCATCTTTTCCAAAGCCTCCAGCGTCGCCGACAGGCCGGTCTTTTTAAATTGACTGTCGATGGCGCTGCGAAAGATCAACGCCCCCCCGGCCAGGGCCAGGGTCGCCAGCAGGTACGACGGCGGCAGGCTGCCGGATAGGAAGAAGACCGCCAGCACCACCAAGGCGTAAAAAACGCCCCCCAACCACCAGGACATCAGGAGTTCTCCCGCAAGCGGTAGCCGACGCCCCGCACCGTCTCCACGTAGCGGGGACGGGCAGGGATCTCCTCCAGCTTCTCCCGCAGGTGGCGGATGTGGACGTCCACCGTCCGGGCGTCGCCCAGGTAGTCATAGCCCCAGACTTTTTCCAGAATGATCTCCCGGGAAATCACCCGTCCCGGATTGTGCATCAGGTACTTCAGGATCTCGAATTCTTTGAAGGTGAGTTCGACGCCCGAACCATCACGGCGCACTTCCCGCCGACCTTGGTCCAATTCCAAGTCACCCGCTTTCAGCACGCCTCCCCCGGGGGAATCCGTGGCTTCGGCCTCCCGGAGGGTGCGGCGCAGGATGGCCTTGACCCTGGCCACCACTTCACGGGGCGAAAAGGGCTTGACCACGTAGTCGTCAGCGCCCATTTCCAGCCCCAGCACCCGGTCCAACTCCTCCCGGCGGGCGGTCAGCATGATGATGGGAACGTCCTTGAACTCATGGGTCCGGCGCAGTTGCCTGCACACCTCCAGACCGTCCATGCCGGGGAGCATGACGTCCAGGATGACCAGATCCGGTCTCTCCCGCCGGCAGGCCACCAGGGCGGCCAGGCCATCCACCGCCTCCCGCACCTCGAACCCCTCCCGGCCCAGGTTGAAAGCCAAGAGTTCAGCGATGGAACGTTCGTCCTCCACCACCAGAATTTTCTGTCCGGGGTTGCCCACGCTCATAACCCTTCTCCCTTATAGCCTGGACGCCCATCCCAACTCTCGTTGCAGCCGTCCAATTCGCGCCGGTTGCGGGTATCGCGGTAAGTTTCGGCTCCGTACATACGTCCGTCGCCGTCGGCAAGGGCAAGGAACAGACCTCGAGCGTGGCGCAGGCGGCTTCGCCGCCGAGGACCGTCACCGAAACTTTGACGCCCAGTTCGCCGCGGGAAGCGGCTCCCATGCTATAGCTGTTTCCCGACCTGGCCAAACCTCCAACCGGGCAAAAAAAAGCGGGAGCAGTCCGTTGAGCTTCGGTCCTGCTCCCATTGAAAGAGGGGGGGTCAGCAATTCAATGTTAGCAGTTCCATGTTACGAAACCGGGACGAAAAGATTACAGTTTTGTAACAGTGGCCGACGCGCCCCGCCGTCGCCTTTCAAGATAAGCCACGAGGATTAGCTCCGCATTGCCCCGTAGTTAAATTTCGGTTAAAAACGCAGCCGTAACCTGCGTTTTATCATACCTTAATCCGGCTCGTTTAAGCTGAAGAGCGCCCCGGCCCGCCGGAGGAAGGAAGGGGGCGGCGCCGGTGGCGCTTCCCGTGCTGTAAAAGGAGGTTTTTCGCCGGTGAACGACCAAGCCGACGACGGCGATCTTCTCCAAGCCCCGGATGGGAAGTTTGCCGGCTTGATGGCCGAGGGAGTCAAATGGTCCCTGGACGTCCTGTTGGCCCTGCTCTTTTGCGCTTCCCTGATCGGCCTCGGCCGCGCCGCCTTGGATCTGGGCCCCCTCATGGTCGCCTCTTCTTTCGACCTAGGACTGCGTTACTTCCTGCTTGATGCCCTGTCGGTCAGCTTCCTTTTTGAGCTTTTCGCCGGGTTGTATGCCTACCGGACCAAGGGTCGAATCAGGTTGACCTACCTGCTGGACTCAAGCCTGGTTTTCCTCCTGCGGGAACTGGTGGCCGCCCTCTACGACGGGACGCTCTCACCCCCCACCCTCTGGGCCTATGCGGGCATCGTGGTGGCCGTCGGCATCGTCCGCACCCTGGCGTCCCTCTTCCCCCCCCATGTCGGCGACGATTCGTTCCGTGGCCCGGGACGGCCCTTCTTTCCACTCATTCGCCGCTCGTCCTCCCCCGCCGGAACCGGCGGATTCACTTCTGCTCCAAGGCCCGAGCCGTCAGATTGATCGCCACCACATTCAGGCTGGTCAAATGTTCCACCGTGGCCTTCACCCTTTTTTGCGCTTCCGTCAGCACTTCGGGGAAGGAGAACCCGTAACGCAACCAAACGTCCAACTGGATGATCAAACCCTCCGGCCAAGCCTCAACGCTCACCTTGCGGATCCGTCCCAAACCCGGCGTCCCCCGAACGCAATGGGCGGCAATGCTGCAAACCACGCGATCCGCAATGAAGAACCTCCCCAAAGAGCTCCAGGTTGGGCGAACCACCGCTTTCTCCACCACCAGATCCTTGGGGAGGTCTTTTTTTCGCAGGATGAAGCGCAGGGGATCGAGGAGATGCAGCCCACTGAAGGTTCGTTTGACCTCCAGGGTGGGGGCTGGAATCACGTGTTTCCCTTCCTCCCGGCGGGAACGCCGCGCTCGAATGATCTCGGCGGGAGAAGCCACGTCCTCGATCCGGATGTATCGTTGGGGTTGGGGCAGTTCCAACACCAGGCTGATCTTTTGCACCATTTCGGCCGAGGTGCCGAGGATCAGGATTTTCATTTGTCCCGCTTCCCGCAATTTTTCCCGCACCTGGGCCGCCTGACTTTCGTCGGTGAAGATGGCCCGCCGGACGGCGCCCAGCTTGCTCTGCTCCCCCTTGGCCGAGCGCCCGCCCAGGATTTTCCCATCCCGGATCAACAGGCCGTCGTCGATGACCAGATCGGCTCCCACCTCCAAGGCCACCAGAGTCGCCCGGTGGCTCTTGCCGGTGCCGCTGGCGCCGATCAATGCGTAAACTTCCATCAATCTCGTTCCCTTCCGCCAAACTGGATCTGGAAAAAGGCAAGCAGGTCTGTCCCTGCTTGCCCACCATTCTCTACCCCAAAACCAAAATAAAATTCCCCGTGCCCGTACACCAACTCCGGTCGCCTTGCGGCCTTAGCTTCCCAACGCTACGGCGACGGCTCCCAACGCTGCGATGACCACTCCCACGATTCCGAAAGTCACTCCGGCCAAAACATCGCCCAGAACCGCCACCAACCAACCCACCAACATGATCACGACTCCAGTCCGCCACATTTTCCATCCCTCCGTTCATAAGCGTACTAATTCAATTTAAATTTATTTTAAGCAGCGAAGGCACGCATGTCAATAGAGCAAACGGGAAAAAGCCGGTTGGAAAAATCGGGGCCAACTCGGAACCAGCCAGCGGCCGACCCGCGGCCAGCGGCCGGTGCCGGCCCACCGGCCCAACCGACTCCACGGTAAGTATTCGGTAAACCCGTAGGTCCGGATGCAGCCTGGATAGTCCAAGTCCGGCCACGGGTGACACAATACTTGAAAAGGAGGGAGCCTTGCCCCAAATAAGGGCCGACGGTCGTCGGGGCGGAAACGCCC
>JAJZBP010000040.1 GCA_021798855.1 Bacillota bacterium | reverse complement strand
GATGGCTTTATCACCATATCCCAAGGCCGGTCATTGGTCCGCCTTGGCCCGGGGATGAGCCTGCGCGTACACCTGCCGCAACCGCTGCATGGTCACGTGGGTGTAAACTTGGGTGGTGGAAAGGCTGGCGTGTCCCAACATTTCCTGCACCGAACGCAGGTCGGCCCCGTTCTCCAGCAGGTGAGTGGCGAAGGAATGGCGCAAAAGATGGGGCCAGACGTGGCTTAGTTTGGCCCTGACGGCCTGTTTGGCCACCAGCCGCCGGAGGCTCCGAACGGTCAACCTGGCTCCTTCGCGGTTGAGGAAGAGGGCTCGCGAGGGTGCACCGGACAGGCGCGCCAATTCCGGGCGCCCCCCGTCCAGGTAGGCGCGCAACGCCGCCACGGCCAAGCTCCCCACGGGAACCATCCGTTCCACCAGCCCTTTGCCCAAACAGCGCACCGATCCGTTTTCCAGGTCCACGTCCCCCAGGTTCAACCCGGCCATTTCGCCCACCCGCAGCCCGGAGGCGTAGAAAAGCTCCAGAATTGCCCGGTTGCGCAATCCGGACACCGTCGATGCTCCCGCTTCCCCCACCCGGAGCAACTCCGCCACCTGCGCAACAGAAAGAAAGCGGGGCAACCTCCGCTCCCGCTTCGGAGTCCTGATGCCGGCCAGCGGATTGGGTTCCCTTTTCTCTTTGGCCAAGTAACGACCATAGGAACGCCAAGCGGCCAGTTTTCTGGCCAGACTGGCCTTGGCGTAACCCTGCCGCTGGAGATTTCCCAAGTAGATCCTGGCCGCCTCAACCCCGAAATTCAGCCTGTTTTCCCGGCAAAAATCCCGAAAACGATAAAGATCGTCGGCATATGCTGCCAAGGTGTGTTGAGAAGCACCCTCCGTTTGCAACTTCCGCAGAAATTCCTCGATCCGCTCCAGACCGTGGCCCCTCCCACCATCCCAATCTTTTCGCAATCTTTCAGCATCTTAGCACAAAGGCTTGGCGCAGGCAACCGGAGTAGATGCTAGAAATTCGCCCAAATCCCCCAAGGCTCGCCCGGTTAGTTGTTCTTTTTTCCGTTTCCTGTCCCCGCACCCCTCCGCCGGTGGCGACAGCAAACCATAGTTGGCATTCATGGGCTGAAAATGCCGCGGGTCGGCCTTTTCTAAATAATAAGCCAGAGCTCCGACCATGGTGGATGGAGGGAAGGCGACCGGTTCCTCCCCCAGGCAACGGGCGGCGGCATTGATCCCGGCCAAAAGGCCCATGGCCGTCGACTCCAAATAGCCTTCAACCCCGGTCAACTGTCCGGCAAAAAAAAGCCCGGGATCCCGACGGCTTTCCAGGGTGCGGCGCAGAACCTGGGGCGACGCCAAGTAGGTGTTCCGGTGCATCACTCCCAAGCGGGCAAACTCGGCGTTCTCGAGTCCCGGAATCAGAGCGAAGACTCGCCGTTGCTCCGGCCAGCGCAGGTTGGTTTGAAAGCCGACCAGTCCATAGAGGGAACCGGAGACCGTTTCCTGGCGCAATTGGACAACCGCGTAGGGACGCTCACCCGTCCGCGGGTCGACCAAACCAACCGGTTTCAGGGGGCCGAAACGCAAAGTGTCCACCCCGCGTTCCGCCAGCACCTCCACCGGCAGGCAACCCTCGAAGTAGACCGCCTTTTCGAACGAACGGAGCGGATGCCGTTCGGCCGCCACCAGGGCTTCCCGAAAGGCCAGATAACCTTCCCTGTCCATGGGACAATTCAGGTAATCGGCCTCACCCTTTCCATAGCGGGAGGCACGAAACACCCGTGCCTGATCGATGGATCCCACCGTCACACTGGGCGCAATCGCGTCGAAAAAGAAAAGCCGCCCACCGGCGTAAGCTTCCAAAGCGGCCGCCAGTCCATCGGAAGTCAGGGGGCCGGTGGCAATGATCCTGACGCCGTTGGGGAAAATCTCGGTAACCTCTTCTCGCCGAAGAACGATCAGCGGATGGTTTCCCACCCGTTTGGTCACATGCCGCGCAAAAAGCTCCCGGTCCACGGCCAAAGCCCCGCCCGCCGGCACCCGGGCGGCGGAAGCCGCCTCCATAATCAGTGATCCCAAACGGCTCAATTCGCTTTGCAGGAGACGCGCCGCTGTCCCCGGACCTCCGCCCAAGGAGTTGGAACAGACCAATTCCGCCAGTTCGCCGGAGTTGTGGGCGGGCGTGGGTTGCTGCGGACGCATTTCGAAAAGCTCCACGGGAATGCCCCTGGTTGCCAGTTGCCATGCCGCCTCGCTACCGGCAAGGCCCCCGCCGACGACCTTTACCGCCATGACGATTCACGCGATTCCTTTCCTTCCCCGGCCGCCCCGTCCGCCCCAACTTCCCCGTCCGCCTCGTAGCCGCAACCCGCCGCACAATGGCGACGGACCTTTGCCCTGCTCTTTTTTTCCGTCAAGAAGGAGCCGCAATTGGGACAACTTTCTTTGGTGGGACGGTCCCAGGTGACGAAGGTGCATTCCGGGTAACGGCTGCAACCGAAAAAGGTCCGGCCTCGCTTACTCTTGCGCTCCAAAACGTCGGCGCCACAGTTTGGACACCTGACTCCCGTGGGCTGGGTGTAGGGCCTTGTGAACCGGCACTCCGGGAAACCCGGACAGGCCAGGAATTTGCCGAAACGCCCATGCTTGATCACCAGCATTCGGCCGCACTTTTCGCAGGGGATGTCGCTGACCTCCTCCGGCACTTCCACCTGGCCGATGGCCTCCTTGGCCTGTTCCAGGTCATGGGAGAAGGGAACGTAAAAATCACCCACCACCCTTTGCCAATCCGAGTTTCCTTCCTCGACCCGGTCCAAATCCTCCTCCAATTCCGCAGTGAAAGTCACATCCACCACTCGGGGGAAGTGCTCCCGCAGGATGCCGTCAACTATCCGACCCAGTTCCGTCGGCCACAGGCGTTTTTCTTTGCGCTGGACATAACCTCGCTGCACGATGGTTTCGATGGTGGGCGCGTAGGTGCTGGGCCTGCCGATTCCTTTCTCCTCCAGGGTCTTGACCAAGGCGGCTTCGTTATAGCGGGGTGGCGGTTGGGTAAAGTGTTGCTCGGGCTGCAACTTCACGAGGTGCAGGTTCTCGCCTTGGGTGAGATCCGGCAGGCGGCTTTCCTCTTCCGGTCCTCCCTCCCCTTCCGCATCACCCTCTCCTCCCCCACCTTCGCCGGAAACTTTCCCTCTCCGTCCCCCAGCGTCCCGATCCCCGGCGTAAACGGCCAAGAAACCCGGGAAACGAATGGAAGATCCGGTGGCCCGAAAACGGTGACTCGGGGCCTCCCCGGCGATGATTTCCGCCGTGACCTGATCGAAGATCGCCGGAGCGCACAGGGACGCGACGTATCGCTCCCAAATCAACCGGTAAAGACGCAGTTGGTCCCGTCCGAGATCCTCCTTCAACCGGGCGGGATCTCGTTCCGCCGAGGTGGGGCGGATGGCCTCGTGGGCTCCCTGCACCCGCTTACCCTCGTCTTTACGGGACACCGGATGGGCGTAATCCTCGCCGTAGCGTTCCCGGATCAGGGACAGCCCTGCGGCCACGGCCTCGTCGGCCAAACGAACCGAGTCGGTACGCATGTAGGTGATTAGTCCCACCCTGCCCTCACCTTTGACGTCCAAGCCCTCGTAAAGTTGCTGGGCCACCGCCATCGTTTTTTTAACGACGAACCCAAGTTTCCTGGACGCCTCCTGCTGAAGGGTGCTGGTGGTGAAAGCCGGCGACGAAACTTTGCGCCTTTCTTTTCGGGTGAGGCCGCCCACGGTGTAGGTGGCCCCTTCCAATTCGGCCAGGATCTCCTGCACCTGGGCCTCGTTCTTGAGGTCACGCCGTTCTTCTCCCCGACCCCAATACTTGGCCGGAAAGACGGTCCTGTCCCGCGGCGAACGCAGACGAACCGTCAGCGACCAATATTCCTCCGGTTTGAAGGCCTCGATCTCGTACTCCCGGTCCACCAGGAGCCGGACCGCCACCGACTGAACCCTACCGGCCGACAACCCCTTGCGCACTTTTTGCCATAAAAGGGGCGACAACTGGTAACCGACCAGCCGGTCCAGAATTCGCCGGGCCTGTTGGGCGTTCACCAGGTTGGCCTCGATGGGACGGGGGGCTTTCACCGCACGTTTGACCGCTTCCTTGGTGATCTCGTGGAAGACCACCCGGCAGGCCTCCCGGTCGGGAATCCCCAAAGCCTCCGCCAAGTGCCAAGAGATGGCCTCTCCTTCCCGGTCGGGGTCGGTGGCCAGAAAAATCTTCCCCGCTTTTTTGGCGGCCTCCCGCAGTTCCTTGAGCAGTTCTCCCTTGCCCCGGATGGTTATATATTTAGGGGCAAAACCCTTTTCCACGTCCACCCCGAATTGACTGCGCGGCAAATCCCGCACGTGTCCCAAAGAAGCCTTGACCTGGTATTGTCTCCCCAGGATCTTTTCGATGGTTCTGGCCTTGGCCGGTGATTCCACGATCACCAGCGATTTTCCCTCTCCCAAACTCCATCTTCCCCCCGAGGCAAATAATGCCTAAGTTTAACACCGCCCCCGAAATCCTGTCAATTTACCGTGCTCCCGCCCCGCTCCATGCCCCCGCTCCCGCCCCGCTCCATGCCCAAACCAGCCGGCGGAGGTGATCCACCTTGCTCTCGCGCCTCACCGCTTATTCTTTGCCCATCGCCTCCGTCCTGATCATCATGGCCACCATCCGCTATCCCGACCTGGCGTTTCAAGCGGCCCTGTACGGTCTCAACCTCTGGTGGAACGTGGTCTTCCCCGCCCTGCTCCCCTTCTTCATCGGCTCGGAATTGTTGTTGGGTCTGGGAGTGGTCAACGGCATGGGCGTGATCCTCGAACCGCTGATGCGCCCCGTCTTCAACGTGCCGGGGGTCGGTTCCTTCGTCCTGGCCATGGGCCTGGCCTCCGGCTACCCCATCGGCTCCATCCTCACCGCCAAGTTGCGCCGGCAAAACCTGCTCAGCAAAACCGAAGGGGAACGGCTGATGTCCTTTTGCAACACCGCCGATCCCCTGTTCATCTCCGGCGCCGTGGCCGTGGGCATGTTCGACAACCCGAGCCTCGGCGGCGTCCTCCTGGCCGCCCATTATCTTTCCGCCATCGGCACCGGCCTACTCCTGCGTTTTCACGGGCACCGGGATTCCGCCACCGCTCCCGGTCCCGCCACCTCCAAGCGTGGTTCCCTGCTCGTGCGGGCCCTGACCGCCATGGACGACGCGCGAACCCGGGACGGCCGCCCCTTCGGCCAGCTCCTGGGCGACGCCGTCCACAACTCGATCAACACCCTGCTCCTCATCGGCGGCCTGATCATCCTCTTCGCCGTGATCATCCGGGTGTTGACGGCGGTGGGTATCGTGTCCGCAACCGCCGGCCTGCTCGCCGCCCTGCTCGCCCCCATCGGGATGAGCAAGGCTTTGGCTCCCTCCTTGGTCAGCGGCTTTTTCGAAATCACCATCGGCGCCCAGCAGGCGGCCCATTCCGGCGCTCCCCTATCCCAGGCTCTGGCCGTGACCAGCGCCGTCATCGCCTGGAGCGGTCTGTCGGTCCTAGCCCAGGTCGCCTCCATCGTCCAAGGCACCGGGATGAGCCTGCGGCCCTACCTGCTCGCCCGCGCCGTTCAGGCCGCCCTGGCCGCCGCCGTCACCCTGTTCCTCCTTGGTCCCGCCGGCCCGGTGGCCGATCACCTGCTGGTCCCCGCCTACCTGGAACTCAACCCGGTTTCCTCCGTTCCCGTCTGGCTGGACCGGATCGAAGGTTTGGGCGGGCTGACCCTGTGGTTCATGGGTGGCCTGACCGCCGTCTCCCTGGTCCTCCACTCGCTGAACAAGCTTCGGGCGGCCGTCCGCCGCTGACTCGGCGGACCGTCCCCTTCAATGGCCGGCTTTTGGTTATCGGTCCAGCAATTCCTTGGCCTTCTCAACCACATTCTCCACCGTGAAACCGAACTCCCGGAAGAGGATCTCCGCCGGCGCGGAAGCCCCGAAGTGATCCAGTCCGATGACCACGCCATCCGACCCCACGTATCGCTCCCAGCCGAGCGTTGATCCGGCTTCGATGCTCACCCTGGCCCTCACCGCGGCGGGCAGAACCGTCTCCCGGTAGGCCGCGTCCTGCGCCGAAAAAAGTTCCATGCTGGGCATGCTGACCACCCGGGTGGGGATGCCCTCAGCCGTCAACGCCTTGCGGGCTTCCAGGGCCAGGGAAACCTCCGAACCGGTGGCGATCAGGATCAAATGGGCAGTCCCACCCTCCGCTTCCGCCAGGACATAGGCCCCCCTGATCGCCTCCGCCGCCTCCGGGCCGAGGACCGGGAGTTTCTGGCGACTCAAAACAAGGGCCAGCGGACCCTCCCGCCGCTCCAACGCCACTTTCCAACCCGCCGCCGTTTCCACGGCGTCGGCCGGTCGAAACACCACCAAGCCGGGCACCGCCCGGAGGGCGGCCAACTGCTCCACCGGCTGGTGGGTCGGCCCGTCCTCCCCCAGGCCGATACTGTCGTGGGTGAAGACGAAGGTCACCGGCGTCTCCATCAGGGCCGCCAAACGAATGGACGGCTTCATGTAGTCGGAGAAGACCAGGAACGTTCCCCCGTAAGGATGGAAGCCGCCGTGCAGGGCCATGCCGTTTAAAAAGGCCGCCATGGCGTGTTCCCGCACCCCGAAGTGAATATTGCGCCCGTCCGGTTCCTCCCGGCTGAGCGCCCCCTTACCCTTCAGCAGCGTGTCGTTGGAGGGGGCCAGGTCGGCGGAGCCGCCCACCAACTCCGGCAAAACCCCGCTCAGGGCGTTCAGGACCGTGCCGGAAGCGGATCTGGTGGCCATCCGGTCACCCGCCGGGAAAACCGGCAGGCGCTTTTCCCAATCCCGCGGGCGAATTCCTCCCATCCGCCTTTCCCATTCCCCGGCTTCCTCCGGCCAATCCCTTTGGTATGCGGCGAAAACGTCCCGCCAAGTTGCCTCTTCCCGTTCGCCCCGCTCCCGCACCTCCCGGAACCGTTCTTGGACTTCCGGCGGCACGTAAAAGTCCCGGTCCCCCGGCATCCCCTGGCGCATTTTGGTCATTCGAACCGCCTCCGCCCCCAGGGGAGCGCCGTGAGCCACCGGGTTGTCCGCCACGGGGCTGCCGCAACCGAGGATGGTCCGCACCATCACCAGGGAAGGGCATTCCGTTTCGGCCTTCGCCTCGGTCAGAACCTTGGCGATGGCCTCGACGTCGTTGCCGTCGTTCACCCGAAGGACCTGCCAACCGTAGGCGTCAAACCGCTCGGCCACGTCCTCGCTGAAGGCCAGGTCGGTGTGCCCCTCGATGGTCATCTTGTTGTCGTCGTAAAGGTAAATGAGCTTGCCCAACCCCTGGGTGCCGGCCAGGGAAGCGGCTTCACTGGAAACCCCCTCCATCATGTCGCCGTCCCCGGCGATGCAAAAGGTATGGTGGTTCACCACCGGAAAGCCCGGGCGGTTGAATCTGGCCGCCAGACTCCGTTCCGCCGCCGCCATCCCCACCCCGGTGGCGAACCCCTGTCCCAGGGGACCGGTGGTCATCTCCACGCCGGGAACGACGCCGTATTCGGGGTGACCGGGCGTGCGGCTGCCCCACTGGCGGAAACGGCGCAGGTCGTCGATGGTCAGGCCGTAACCGCAAAGATGCAAAAGTCCGTACAAAAGAGCAGAGCCATGCCCCGCCGACAGGATGAAGCGGTCCCGGTTCGGCCAGACCGGATTGGCCGGATTGTGCCGCAAAAACTTGGTCCAAAGGACATAGGCCATGGGGGACGCCCCCAAGGGCATCCCCGGGTGGCCGGAACGGGCCGCCTCCACCTGGTCCATCGCCAGGGCACGCAACGTGTTGATGCAATAGTGGTCCAGTTGCAGCGAGTCCACGGTTTGCCTCCTTGCGAAACCTGTTGGGTGGCCTGGCGTCGCCTAGGGAACGAAGTAGGCCACCACCGCCAGCAGCAAAACCAAAACCCCCGGAATCATGTGCCAGGCCGCCCCGGGCCGTTCCTGGCCTCCCTTGCGGGCCATGGCCTCCACCTGCCGGGCGCTGATCCCACCGGTGACCAGCGCCAACAGCGCGAACACGATAACCCCCAGGATAACCAGTTGCTTCATTTCAATTCATTCTCCTTTCCGCGACGGTCGCCCGCATACTGCGCCTGGTCATGTAAAGGGTGAAGGCGAGGATGAGCGGCGTGAACAGTTGTTCCATGGTGGCGACACCGACCCCCAGGTAGGAGTTCACGTAGTGAACCAGGTACAGGGGGTTGTCCCGCACCGATTCCTCCACCAATCCCCTCAACACGCTGTACCAAAACATGAATGACCAGAACAGATAACCCGGATGCCGCGCCGGCGAAACCCGCTTCGCCACCAGGTTGTGACGGACGAGCATGATCAGGCCGATGGCCACTCCCACCAGTTGAGCCGGCCAGCGGATGTCCCCCGGCAGCATGGCGGCGTGCCGCCCCAACACCTCGTGGTTGAAGATGTTCCCGACCCGCACCAACATATAGCCGACCGCAAGCCCCGGAACGGCCAGGTCGGCCAGGAGGCTCACCGATACTCCCCGCGAACGCACGTACCACCAACCGGCCAAAAGCCCACCCAGAAATCCCCCGTAGGAGGTCAGGCCACCCTGCCAGATCCGGAAGATCTGCCCTGGATCTTGCCAAAACCATTGTGGTTCGTTGAAGATGACAAAAAACAGCCTGGCGCCGATCACCCCTCCCAAGATGGCCCACAAGGCCGCATTGGTGATGAATTCCCCATCCAAGCCGTACTTGGCCCCGTTTTTGGCCATGTAATATATGCCCACCAGCATACCGGCAACCATCAGGATGCCGTACCAGTGAACCCCGATGGGTCCCAGGTGAAAGGCGTAGGGGTTTAGCCAGGGCAAATCCACCTTAATTTTCCTCCCCCGATCCAGAAACTGATTGGTATTATAACATACCGGAACGGACATTACCCAACTTCCTTGAAACTCCCGCACTCTCTTTACCGCTTAATCGGCGGATTTGGGACAAATCATTGATTCCCCGTTGACTTCTCCGTCATCCCATGTCATTATCTCCATGGAACGCCTGTTAGGTGAGGCTACCACACGAGCGAGATGCCCTTGCCCGGAAACATCGAAAGATGCCGACGGGTCAAACAGTCTTGGCCGACATAAGGCTTGGACCAGGGGGCCGGAGCTGGGAAGCTCCTATGCCGCGCGGTGCTGAAACTCGACGATTTAGGCGGCGAGCTTGGCTTGCGGGCGTTTTGGCCCGTTATTTTTTTGCGCAAAGGGGGGATCCCAAGTGAACGGCGACCCGGAGCCGGCGCCCAGTACGCAGACCCGACCGGAGAGGAAACCGGTCGTCCGCCTTGGGAATTCCCCCGGTCCAGCGGGAGCATCCCCAATGCGGGCGGTCTGAATCCAGGAGTTTTAGCTTCCTCCGGCCGGGCCGATTCGGCCAACTTGGAGGGAGTCGATTTTTTTGGTCAACGAGAAGCGGCTGTTACTGGATCTGCCGCCGGATGTGGCGGCCTTGGCCGGCGGTATTGAATCCCGCATGACCTCGGGGAGAAACTGACCGCCATGGAATCTCTCTTCCGCAAAACCTACCTTCGCCCTTTCCGGGCCGCTGACCTGGTGGTGGCCGCCGGCGTGCTGGCCCTTCTCTACAGCATCCTCCACCTGAGCAAAGCCCTGGCCATCCCCTTTCACCCCGGACACGGGCCGGGCATCAGCCTCTCCCCTTTCCTCCTGCCCTATTACGCCGGGGAATCCCTCTTGCGGATGTTCGCCGCCTACGTCCTTTCCCTGCTTTTCAGCTTGGTTTACGGCTATGCCTGTGCCTATTCCAGGCTGGGAGAAAAGCTGTTGATCCCCCTGCTGGACATCCTGCAGTCGGTTCCCATCCTCGGTTTTTTGTCGATCACCGTGACCGGCTTCACCTCCCTCTTTCCGGGCAACCTGATCGGACTGGAATTGGCCTCCATCTTTGCCGTCTTCACTTCGCAGGCCTGGAACATCACCTTCAGCTTCTATCATTCCCTGCGCGCCATTCCCGAGGAATTCCAGGAGGCTTCCCGCCTTTACCGCCTCAATCCCTGGCAGAGGTTCTCCCAACTGGAGTTGCCCCACGCCATGGGCAGTCTGGTCTGGAACAGCATGCTTTCCTTCGGCGGCAGTTGGATCTTCCTGACCGCCTCGGAAGCCATCACCGTTTACGGCCGCCAGGTGGAACTCCCGGGGCTGGGTTCGTACTTGGCCACAGCCATCGCCGGCGGTGACCTTCGGTCCATCTTCTATGCCCTGGCGGCCATGGTCGTCGTGATCATCGCCCTGGATCAATTCTTCTGGCGGCCTCTTTTGGCTTGGGCCAGCCGCTACGCGGCGGACGCCGAGGACGCCGACGCCCAACTGCCGGCGTCCTCCATCCTGACCATCCTGCGCCGTTCCCACCTGATCTTTTGGTTTCAGCGCACCTTCATCTTCCCCTTGGCCGAACAGGCCAACCGCTTGGCCGTGAACCTGTTCACCTTCCGTTCCAATCCCGCCCCCGCCGGACGCTCTCCGGCGCGGCTCGTCACGGGCACGGCCTTCGCCGTCCTGTCCGCCTACCTGGCCTACCGTGGCCTTGCCCTGATGGTCACCATCCCCGCACCCACCGTTTGGCCGGTGTTCCTGATGGGCCTTGCCACCTTCGGCCGGGTGGCCGCAGCCACGGCCCTTTCCGTCATTTGGGCCGTTCCCGCCGGGGTCTACATCGGCCTGCACGGCAGAGTGTCCCGCTGGGCCCGCCCCCTGGCCCAGATCCTGGCCTCTTTTCCGATCAACATGCTCTTCCCCTTCTTCACCATAGTCTACCTGCGTTACCACATCAACTTCCCGTTTGTCGGATCGGTCCTCCTGATGATGCTGGGCACCCAGTGGTACATCCTTTTCAACGTCATCGCCGGCGCTCAGGCCATCCCCGAAGAGTTGCGGGAAGCCGGTGCCGTCATGGGTCTGTCCCGCGCTTCCCGCTGGCGTGACTTCCTTCTCCCAGCCATCTTCCCCGCCCTGATCACCGGAGGGATCACCGCGGCCGGCAACGCTTGGAACACCAGCATTCTGGCCGAGGTGGTCGCCTGGAAGGGACACAGTCTAACCGCCTTCGGCCTCGGATCCTACATCACCACCGCCACCGGTCGGGGAGACAACGCCGCTCTCCTCTTGGGCATCGTGGTCATGTCCATTCTGGTGGTGCTGGCCAACCGTTTCGTCTGGCATCCCCTTTCCCTGGTTGCCCAAGCCAAATACCGTCTCTGACGGTATTTGGCTTGGCTCCGTACATGCGCCCGTCGCCTGGAGCGTGGCGCAGGCGGCTCCCATGCTATAACGGAAGAAGGTGCCCACAAATGGCCGCCGACGTCCTGATCGAGTTGAGTAACGTCAACAAGGACTATGACCGCCCCGGCAATCCCGGCATCGCCGTCCTGCGGGAGATCGGCTTTCAGGTGCGCGAAGGGGAGTTTTTGTCCCTTCTCGGCCCGTCTGGTTCGGGCAAATCCACCCTTTTGCGGATCATCGCCGGCCTGGACGCCCCCACCAGCGGCTCGGTCCTCTACCGTGGCCGGCCGGTGGCCGGTGTCAACCCAGGCTGCTCCATGGTCTTTCAAACCTTCGCCCTCTTTCCCTGGCTGACGGTGCGGGAAAACGTCGAACTCGGCCTGAAGGCCAAGGGGCTTGCCCTGAAGGAGCGGCGGGAAAAAGCCGAACGGGTGATCGACATGGTCGGTCTGGACGGTTTCGAAGGCGCCTTCCCCCGGGAGCTTTCCGGCGGTATGCGCCAGCGGGTCGGTTTCGCCCGCGCCCTGGCGGTGGATCCAGACGTCCTGCTGATGGATGAACCCTTCTCGGCCCTGGACGTCCTGACGGCGGAAAACCTGCGCCGCGACCTGCTGGAATTGTGGCTTTCCGCCAAGATTCCCACCAAGGCCATCATCATCGTCACCCATTCCATCGAAGAGGCCGTTTACCTGACCGACCACGCCGTCACCCTTTCCAAGGATCCGGCCACGGTCATCGCCGACATTCCCATAACCCTCTCCCATTGGCGAGAACGCAAAGATCCGGCCTTCATCAGGCTGGTGGACCAAATCTACTCCACCCTCACCCGCCGCCGGACGGAACAACCGGCCGAAGCCACCGGACCAAAACGCGTCAACATCCCCACCACCCGCGCGGGTGCCCTGACCGGTCTGGTTGAATTGCTGGAAGACCAAGAAAGGTCCTGCGACCTTTACCAATTGGGCGAAAAACTGATTCTGGATCTGGAAGACTTGCTGCCCATCGTTGAGGCCGCGGAGTTGCTCGGCTTCGCCAGCGTCCGGGAGGGCGACATCGCCCTCACCGACACCGGCCGTCGCTTCGCTCAGGCCTCGGTTTTGGAGCGCAAGGAGATTTTCCGGGAACAGTCCCTGGCCCGCGTCCCCCACCTCCCCCCCATGCT
>JAJZBP010000039.1 GCA_021798855.1 Bacillota bacterium | reverse complement strand
GAAGGCAACAACGCAAGTAAGCTGGCCTTTTTCACCAGACCCCTATGATGCCGTCAAGCGCGGCGGCTATGCGCCGGCAGGAAAGCCCCAAGGAAAAGGTGAAGGAATTGCGCGAGCGGGTCTTTGGCACCTCCCCGGTGGGCACCACCTTGGACAAGGAAGTCAAGATTGTCCCGGAGTTCGTGGAACGGCGTTTCGTTTGGCCGCCGGAAGGTTGAAAAACCGGGCTTGGAGCAATGGGCGAGGCCGCAAAGCCCGGCTTTTTTCTTTCCTGGGACCGGGATCGCCGCTTTTGGGCGAAGTGGTGAGCAAACCGGTCCTTGACTGTCGAGGCCAAGCGACAAATCACCAAGGCGACCTGGGGCGGCCTTGCCATTCCCGCCATAAAAAAACAGGGAGGAGTGTGATCTCCCCCCGAACGGTTCGCCGTCTTGCCGGTCCTTCGAGTTTAAGCCCCGCGGATTACACTCAGGATTTGCTGATACTCCTCCACGGTGATTTCTCCACGGGCGAGCCGTCGCTTCAAGGTGGTCTCGGGATCTTCCCCGTGGGCTTCAGCCTCGGAAGGCCGAGCGTTTAACCGCACTCGCCTTTCGCGCACAAAGGGACTGCCGCCGAATCCTCCCCCGTTACCCATCATGCCGCCACAACCCATTCTTGTCACCTCCCCTCCCGGAAGAGTCAAGCCTGTCTTTATAGCCTTGAATAAGGCTCGCCGCGGTGTTCGCCGCGGCGAGCCTTATTCAAGGGTAGTTTACACCTTCGAGCCCAGCGCATGTCAATGGCTTGCCCTCGATGCCCTTGTTTTTTACCGAATCTTTACCCACCGTTTGTTCTCCCTTTACCGGGAGCGTAGATAATTTAGGTGGCTGAGACGAAAACGCAGATCGGAGGGATGGCGATGGGGATGGCGATGCGCCGCAGACCGTTGGTTGCCGCCTTGGTTTTGCTTTTGGCGGGCACGGCCGGCATTTTGTGGCTGGCGTCCGGCGCAGGTGCGCCAGAAGCGGCGAGGACGTTCACGAACGGCGGTGGTTATCCCACAACCGGAGGCATGATGGGCGGCGTTCAGACCCAACGGGGTATTTTGAGCGACGCCGGCTTGAAGGCCCTTGTCCGCCGCGGGGAACAAGGGGGCAAGATCGACCCCAGGGCCAATACCGTCGGTTATAACGGCTCCGCCGTCACCCTGGTGGCCCTCGCGTCCCCCCATGGCAAACCGAATATGACGTGGGAAATTGACGGACTGGTCAATCCGACGGTGACGGTTCGCCAAGGCGCCAAGGTGGACGTGATCCTCGTCAACACCGACTGGGGTTTGCTGCACGGGTTCGAGCTGACCAACACCCCGCCCCCGTACCCGTATATGACCATGATGGGCATCAACAACGGGTTCTTCCTGATGCCTCTTCCTCCCCGCACGGACAAGAACCTGACCTTCGCCCGGTATTACACGGAGGAAGGGGCCTTTGCCGCCGTCTCCGGCAGCTACTACTACCTTTGCCAAGTGCCCGGCCACGCCGCCGCCGGCATGTTCGGCCGGTTGGTGGTCAAATAACACCAGGAGACAAGCGGAGCGGCAAGAACGGGCGTTCCGGTATCCGGCAAAGGTCGCCTGGACAGCCTATCCTGCGGGAGGTGACCATCTTAAATTATGATGGGTTTAGGCTGGGCCCTGATGCTTGGTCTGGTTGTCCTGGTGGTGGTGGTGGCCATTGCTTTCCTGGCTAGTCGGATCTGACATTTGAAAGGAGAACGAAACATGGGTATGATGGGGTATGGCGGATTCGGCGGCGGAGGATTGTTGATGGGATTTCTGGGGCCGGTCTTCTGGCTGCTGATCATCGCCGGGATTATCCTGCTGGTCCGCTATCTCTGGCCGACGGTGGGAGCGACGGCAGGGCGGGAGCGGGAGGGTTCAGCCTTGGAGATCCTGCGGGAACGCTATGCCCGCGGCGAGATCGATCAAGAGGAATTCACGCGGCGCAAGCAGGATCTAAAGTGAGGGGCTGACCGGCCAAGGACGGCGGAATCTGCCTAAAAATGGGATCAGCCGTCCTTTCCTTTGGCCAAAACGTATCCGGACCTTTTAGCCAGCCCTCGATACCAGACTTTTTCGTCGGCTCACCTGGGAGTGAGGTTTCCTCTCCCGCAGGACTAATTTTATCCTTGCCGAAACCTCCGCCAGAGGTGAGAATTGTTGCCGCAAAAAATTTTGCTGGTGGACGACGAAGCGGGCATCCGCGACCTCTTGCGGGCCTACCTGGAGCGGGAAGGTTACGTCGTGCGGACGGCCGCCGACGGACGAGCCGCCTTGGAGGAAGCGGAGCGCTTCCAACCCCACCTGGTGATCCTTGATCTGATGCTGCCGGAATTGGATGGCTTGGAGGTTTGTCGCTGCCTCCGGGTCAACTCCCCGGCCTATATAATCATGCTCACGGTGAAGGCCGAGGAAACCGACGTATTGGTTGGCTTGGGAGTCGGGGCCGACGATTACATAACCAAACCCTTCAGCCCCCGGGAGGTGGTGGCCAGGGTCAAGGCCGTCCTGCGCCGCGCCCGTAACGAAACGCCCTCCGCGCCCCTGTTCTTTCCCGGTCTGACCGTTGACTCCGAACGCCGCCAAGTTCTCCGCGATGGCCGTCCGCTGGAGCTGACGGCCCGGGAGTTCGATTTACTGTGGTTCTTGGCCCGGCACGCGGGGCGCGTTTTCACCCGGGAAGAACTCCTGGACGGAGTATGGGGCTATGATTTTCCCGGCGGCACCCGGACGGTGGACGTGCACATGGGCAACCTGCGCCGTAAGCTGGAGGGAGAAGCCACCGGGTGCCGCTTTATCCAAACCGTGCGCGGCGTCGGCTATCGGTTCGGCGAGGCACCGCGGTGAGCTTCCTGCGCGGTCTGGGGGGTCAGCTTTTTCTCTCGCACTTTCTGGCCAGCCTCCTGGCCTTGACGGTGCTGGTTCTTGCCGCCCTGTTCCTGGCCCCTCTTTCTTTTTATCACCTGCTGCATGGTATGATGATGCAAGGCATGATGGAGGCTTTCCTCCGCTCCGCCTTCGCCCAAGCCTTGTATGCCAGCCTTTGGATCGCCCTGTCGGCGGCGGC
Source organism: Bacillota bacterium (assembly GCA_021798855.1). Classification (GTDB taxonomy): domain Bacteria; phylum Bacillota; class Sulfobacillia; order JAJZIM01; family JAJZBP01; genus JAJZBP01. Next base: position 9,425 of record JAJZBP010000039.1, on the reverse strand, counting down.
TGGCCTGGCCACCGTCATCAGCCTCCTGCTGGCCGGTCGCCTGGCCGGGCTCCTTTCGCGCTTCGGGGCCGTCAGCGCCGCCATCGCCTCCGGGGACTTCGGCCGGCCCTTGGCGGAGGAAGGCCCTGTCGAAATTGCCGAGTTGGCCCGCAGTTTCAACCGGATGGCCCAACGTCTGGACGACGCCCGGCGTAGCCGGCGGGAACTCACGGCCAACGTCCTCCATGAGTTGGGAACCCCCCTCAGCGTCCTGCAGGGCTACCTGGAAGGGATGCAAGACGGGGTGGTGTCCCCCGATGCCCCCGCCCTGAAAACCCTCCAGCGGGAGGTGGAACGCCTGGGGCGCCTCGTGCGCGACTTGCGCCTGGTGGAACAAGCGGAAGAAGGCCGGCTTTACCTGTCTTTCCAGGAAGTTGCTCTCCCGGCTTTCCTGGCGGAAACCGGGCGGAAGTTCCTTCCTCGCTACGCCGCAATGGGTATAACCTTGCGGGTCGAGTGTCCGGGAGATTGGTCGGCACGGGCCGATCCCGACCGCCTGGGCCAGATCCTTGACAATCTGCTGGAGAATGCCTTGGACCATACCCCTCCGGGAGGCCGGGTGACTTTGGCGGCCGCCGCCGGGGACGGCTACGTTAGCCTCAGCGTTTCCGACACCGGTACAGGTATAAAGCCTGAACACCTGCCCCGCATCTTCGACCGCTTTTACCGAGTCGGGGCGGACCGTTCCCGCCGCCGGGGAGGCAGCGGCTTGGGCCTGGCCATCGTCAAGAGCTTGGTCGAAGCGCAGGGGGGGCGGATCCGGGCGTCCAGCGAGCCGGGTTACGGCACCGTTTTCTCTTTTACCCTGCCGCGCTTTCGAACTTGACGACGGGCACGACCCGACCCTTATTCCAAAGGTTCGGCGGCGAAGGCTCCCCACTCATGGGTCAGCCGGTGGGTTTGCCCGCGGCGTCGTTCACGCCGTCGCCGACCATGGCGGCGGCGGGATGACCTCGCAGGTAGGCGAACTTGTCTTCGGGGCGGGCTTCGGCGTGGAACTCTGCGATTCCCAGTTCCGCCGCCAAGCCGGCCACCACGGGGCGGCGGTCGCCGGAGAGGAGGATGGGCGCCAGGTCCCAACTTTGCAGGCTCTGGACGACGGCACGGCTTTCGGTCCGGGCGCGGTCGCTGAAGGTGAAGACGACCCGGACGGCCACCGTCCCCGCCGCCGGCTCGATTGGATGCCCGAAGCTGGAGGCCACCCACTCCGGGCGCCCGAGGGCGTACTCCACCCCGTCCACTTGGCCGGCTGCCGCCCCCCGCCGTTTCCCGGCGGCGAGCGGCAGCCGGCGGGGGCTTGGTGGCCGCGGCGCGCAAAGCCCGGGCGACCGGGTGGGTCGAGGAGCCTTCCAGGGCGGCGGCCACGGCCAGCCAGTGCCGGTCGTGCCGCCCTTCCAGGGCCAGTTGGCCTTCGGTCAGGGTGCCCGTCTTGTCGAAGACGACCTCTTTGACCGTACTCATCCGCTCCAAGGCGGAGGCGCGGGTCAGGAGTACGCCGTAGTCGGCGAGACGCGCCGTTATCTGGGAAACCGCCGTGCCGGGGGCCAGCGACAGGCCACCACCAGCACCGCCACCCCGTGGGTGAGGGCCTCCTCCGGGTTGCGGCTCCAGATGGCGGCGGTGACGGCGGCGAGGATCAGCACCAGGGTGACGAAGATGCGGCTCAACCGGTCCGTAAGTTCCACGGCCCGCACCTTGTCGGACTGGGCGGCGAGGACCAGGCGAATGACGTGGCTGAGGCGCATATCCTGGCCCACCGCCGTTACGGTGAACTCCAAGGGGAAGCCGACGTTCAGCGTCCCGGCCCAGAGAGGACGCCCAAGCTTTTTGGCCACGGGGGCCGCCTCGCCGGTTAGGGCGCCCTCGTCCACTTCGGCGGTCTCGGTTTGCAAGACTGCCTGGTTACCTCTCAACCATCGGTGCCAGGCTCATTTGCGACGAGGACCCGGACCTGGATCTTGCCGAAATCCGGCGTTTCCGCCACAGCCTCTGCGCCTACCTGGAGGTTGACCGTTTAGATCAAAAGACACTTACTCCCACCGTTTGGAACGCCGTTTTAAACGTCACGGCGGGAGCCGGCTTGCTGGACCTCCCCCAAGGGGACGTCGCCAGGATCCGGGACGCTCTTTTCGCCCCGGCAAAGATCATCGGAAAGGCCCCTATCATGCGCAACCAGCCCATCGAATCCATGACCGCGATCAAAGGAAAAACCAGAGTGACCACCACCTTCGCCCACGGTACCCACACCAAAGCCGCGGATCGCGAACTCGAATAGGGTTTAACCCCTTTGCTTCCGCGCCGCTCCCCCCAAAGGAGCGGCTTTTTCGTGGTATAATAAAACAGTCGAACTTGTAGCATGGGAGGGCCGTAAATGGGCCATAAGCCTTTCGATAACGCAACTACTCTTGCCCGTCGCCTTGGAGAGCTTGGAGCCGAAAAGGTAATTCTTTTTGGCTCTTTGGCCGACAGTTCCCGGCGTGTTGGTCCCGATAGCGACGTTGATATGGTCGTAATTATGCCGGGCGTTGAAAATCAGCGTTTCCATAAGCGCCTTGGTTCCTTGCCCGAAGTGGTTGACTTCCCCCATCCTATTGATCTTTTTGTTTACTCTCCCAACGAATGGGAACGAATTTCAGCCCGAAGCTTTATTCAGTATGAAGTTCTGTCGAAGGGGATGGCGCTTTTTGAACGCGGCGGATGATGCGATTCGTTGGTTCCAGCAGGCCGACTTGGCCCCCGCCTGCCCTTTTATTGAACCGCGCACCCATTCAATAGGAATCACGGGTGTGCCAAGGATTTGTCGTGGTGATCAATATTGCGTAGGATCACGGTATTATTTTTTCCAAATTCGAAGGTGATCCGTATATCAAGATTAACCGAACACTCCCAAACACCGGGAGTTCCACGCACCCGTTTCATTCGCAAGGATGGATGAGGTGGAGGATATCGGAGGAGAAGTGTTAATGACCGTGCTATAGCCTGCTCAAGCCGGGACTCTTCCCCAACCAGTTTTTTGAATTGGCTGCCGAAATGTTCGGTGCGAACCAGTTTCAAGGGGAAGGAGGTTTGTCCTCCGGCGCCTTTTTCCATAAGTCCTCCAGCAGTTCTTCCACATTATCAAATTCGTGGCTGACTCGACCTTCGGAGATGTCTGCATCCGCCGCCCTTTCTCCCGCTTGCCATTCCTGCGTCCAATACCAGGTTTGGTCGTCTTTTTCCACGGCGGCGGCCATGGTCGCCGCCAAGATGCGCAGAACCTGTTCGTTATCGATTTGGTCAAGCAGCCGGTGCAGAGCGATTTTGTCCACGGCCATCTTCAGCGTTCTCCTTTCGGTTTGCAACCCAATTATAAAGTGTTGCCAAGCCTTGGGCAAGGGGAGAAAACTGCGCCGCATGCCTTGCGGTTGGTACTGCCAACCCCCGCAGGGGACTTGCACCCCCAAGCTCTCGTCCATACCGGGTACACAAGGAAAAGACCCTCTTCGCCGGGCGAAGAGGGTTGGTATTGGACCATTAAGCGGCCATCGTCATCGGATTCGGTAGCGCTTTTATCTTCACCAGAGGATGGAAATGCCGAATCCGGCCAGTTGAGGATCCTTGGTTAGGAGCGGCAATCCTTCACATAGTGTTTGGGCGGCCAGCATCCGGTCGAAGGGATCCCGGTGCTCGTTGGTAAAGGAACCGGCCAAAAGAGCATGTTCGGACGTAATCAGAAGGTCGGTTGTTCCCAAGGTGTTTAAGTGCTTGCCTTGCGGTATTCTTCGACGACATCTTTGGCGCCGTTCAAACGCCCCAAACGGTATTTGGTGGAGATTTCCCAAGCCGACGCGCTGGAAACAAAAAGGGTGTTACTTGGTTCCTCCAGAATGCCGCGGGCGTTCTCCGAGAGTTTTTGGGGTTCCAAAAGTGCCCATAGAAGGGCATGGGTATCCAAAAGGATCTTCATTCCCACGGCGCAGTTTCTTCGACTGGCAACGGGTCGAAGAAAGCCGGATCAACTTTGCCGGAAACGAAGCCGAGGGGCCGTTTATTCGGCGTCCGAATCGGGACCAGTCTGACGTATGGTTTTCCTGCTTTGGCCAAGATGATTTCGGTTCCGTTTTGGGCTTCCTCCAAAAGGGCCGAAAGATGGGTCTTGGCTTCATGGACGTTGACGATTTTGGTCATGCAGGATCACCTCCTGGACTTAGTTTACCAGACTTAGTTTAATTATTTAATTCAAGCGACGAAGACGTCCGCCGGAAGTTCCCCGCGCAGGGGTAGGGCCTCCTCTTGGATCCGCAAAGCGGCCCCGTGGTTTTCGCCGGCTCCGGCGGCCAAGGCTTTGGTCGTCTTGGCGTTGGCGCCGGCTTTGGCGGCGATGTCCTTGACGTGTTGGGTGACCAGGAGGGCGTTGGCGGTCAACTGTTCGGCCATGGCCGCGTGTTCGGTGGTTACGGCGGCGACGTTCGTGGTGGCTTTGGCCAGTTCATCTCCGTTGGTACGCAGCCGGCCCAAGGTTTCGGTCGATTCCATCAAACTGGTGTGGGAATTTTCGGCGGCTGACAGGATGGCTTCCAGCCCTTTTTCGGCTTTGCCGGCGGCCTCCGTCCCCCGTCTGGACGTCTCGGGTGGCCGCCCCGATGGCCAGGGTCATGTTTGCGGTTTCGGTTTGGATGCGGGAGTTAAGTTTGCCTATCTCCGCGGCGGTGCGGGAGGCCAGAGCGGCCAGTTTGCGCACTTCCTGGGCGACCACGTCGAAGCCTTTTCCCTGTTCTCCGGCCTGGGCGGCTTCGATGCTGGCGTTCAAGGAGAAAAGGTTGGTCTGCCGGGCGATCTCGGTAATCGAAGCAGCGGCCGCGGCAATCTGCGCCGTGACGTTGCTCAACCCGCGCACCGTTTTCTCGGCGGCGCAAACGGCGTCGATGCCCTTGGCGATGCCTGCCGACGCGTCCTGGAGCAGGCTCCTCCCGGTTTTGGCGGTATGTAAACTGACCGAACTGCTTTGGGCGGCGTTCCCGACTTGGTTTAACACGGCTTGGAGTTTGGCGGCAATCTCTTCCGAGTTGTCTCTTATGTGCTGCATGGAAGCGTCCTGGGATTCGGCGTCTTCGGCCACCTGGGTTAACCGGCGAGCAGCGGCGGGCTTTGGGCGCGGCCCAAAAAGTGGTATAATCTTGGCAATTGACTCTTGCTCTCCGGCCTTTGTTTAGGGATTGCTTGAACAATTAGGAGGAGCCATTCCTTTTTGGGAAGGGGTACAAAGTGTTGTTGGAAAGCTTGCACTTGAAAAATTTTCTGAGTTTCGGGCCGGAGAGCCAACCTGTAGATTTACGGAAATTAAACGTTCTGATCGGGCCAAATGGGTCCGGTAAGTCAAACTTCCCGGAAGGCTTGGCGTTGCTCCAAGCCGCGCCAAGCAAATTAACCCGCCCCATCCGGGATGGTGGCGGAGTTTTGGACTGGTTGTGGAAGGCGCCGGGAGTTCGCTCAAGCGGAGTCTGTGCCAGTCTGGATGCGGTATTTATCTACCCAGGGAAACCTAACTTACGGCATGTGATTAAGTTCAGCGAATCCGGCGGGCGTTTCTACCTGGAGGATGAGCGCGTTGAGAACGAAAACCCTTTGCCGGGTTACCCTCAGGGTGATGTATTTTTTTTCTACCGGTTTCAAAACGGGCAACCGGCGCTCAATGTTGCTAAAGGCGGCAAAAGGCATCTGGAACGGGAAGAAGTCAAACCGGAACTGTCAATTCTGGCCCTGCGGCGTGACCCCATCAACTATCCGGAACTTACTTTTCTGGCTAAAGAGGAAGAGAAGATTCGCCTTTACCGGGAATGGAGTTTCGGACGCTACAATGTGCCGCGCTTACCTCAAAAACCCGATGCTCCAAGCGATTTTCTGGAAGAAGACGGCAGCAATCTTGGCCTGGTGTTGAACAATCTCGATCCGCCGGCCAAGAAACAAGTGGTGGAAGCCTTACGAGAATTGTACGACGGCATTGACGACTATGAAATAAAAATCATTGGCGGCAATGCCCAAGTTTTCTTACAGGAGCAGGACCGGCTGATTCCGGCAACCCGGTTGTCCGACGGGACTTTACGGTATCTGTCCTTGCTGGCTGTTTTGTGCCACCCGACGCCGCCGCTGGTGGCGATTGAGGAGCCGGAACTGGGTTTGCACCCGGACGCGTTGCCGACCCTGGCCAAATTGCTGCGGGAAGCCGGCGAACGCACCCATTTGGTGGTTACCACTCACTCGCCCATTTTGGTGGAAGCGTTTAACGATACACCTGAATCGGTTCTGGTGTGCGAGCGGGACGATGATGGAACGAGCATTTACCGGCTTGAATCAGACGATTTGGGGCAATGGTTACACAAGTACAGCTTGGGCCAACTTTGGATGCGCGGCGACTTGGGGGGCACAAGATGGTGAAACGACCGAAAGATGATGTGGTCGTTTATGTCGAGGGTGGCGGTGACGGCAATGAACTGAGAACAAAGTGTCGCAAAGCCTTTGCCGTATTTTTCGAAAAGACGGAACTCGGCAAGAAAAGACGACCTCGAGTGGTGGCGTGTGGACCGCGACAGGAAGCTTACGAAGACTTCTGCACCGCCCGGAATGAAGGCAGGAACGCTCTTTTGTTGGTGGATAGCGAGGATGCTATTTCCCCCAAGCATCAACCTCCGCACGGATTTAGACCATGGGAACATTTGAAGCAACGTGATAATTGGGACAGGCCTCCGAGGACTCCTGATGATGATTGCCATTTGATGGTCCAATGCATGGAAAGCTGGTTTTTTGCCGATTGGGATGCCACCGCTCGCTTTTTCGGGCAAGAATTTAATGGGAAGAAGAAACCCGGCGGTGTTGTGGATTCGGTGGCCAAACATGACGTGTTCGCCGCGCTCCAACAGGCCACTTTGAGATGTAAGACCCAGGCACCATATGGAAAAGGACCCCACTCTTTCGAATTGCTTGCCACGATAAAGCCGGAAACGGTCCTGGAAGCTTCTCCGTGGGCGCGCCGGTTCGTAAATGAGTTGCTGAGGCGGAAGCCCGGATGAAAGCAAAACACGAAGCGGTTGCCAGGCTGCGGGATTTGATCCGTTACCACGATCACCTTTATTACGTCCTGGACCGACCGGAAATCTCCGACGCCGAATACGACCGGCTTTACCGGGAGATGGTGGACCTGGAGGCCGCCCACCCGGAGTTGGTGACGCCCGATTCCCCCACCCAGAGGGTGGGGGGGGAGCCGCTGCCGGGCTTCCGGCAGGTGGTCCACCGGTCGCCGGTCCTCTCCCTGGAAGACGTCTTCAACCTGGGGGAACTGCGGGACTTCACGGACAGGGTGGCCAGGCTCCTGCCGGGGGAGCCGGTGGAGTACGTGGCCGAACCGAAGATTGACGGGTTGACGGTCATCCTCACCTACCGGGATGGCACCTTGGTCCAAGGGGCGACGCGGGGGGACGGGGCGGTGGGCGAAGACATCACTGCCAACCTGCGGACGATCAGGAGCGTCCCCTTACGGTTGCGGTCCGCCGCCGGCGCCGGCGACGCGCCGACCCTGCTGGAAGCGCGGGGGGAGGTCTTCTTGCCCTTCAACGCATTTGCGGAATTGAACCGGGAGCGGGCCGAGCGGGGAGAGCCGCTTTTCGCCAACCCGCGCAACGCGGCGGCGGGGAGCCTGCGTCAACTGGATCCGCGGGTGGCGGCCGGACGTCCGCTGGAGACTTATTTTTACCACCTGCGGGCGGTGGCGGGCGTGCCCTCCGCCCCCGCGAGCCAGGTGGCGGCTTTGGGGCTTTTGGCCGGGTTCGGCCTGCGGGTCAATCAACTGCGCTGGGTTTGCCGGACGGACGAGGAGCTGGAAGCGGCGGTGGAGGAGTTCAGCCGGTTGCGGGGCGAACTGCCCTACGCCACCGACGGCATGGTGATCAAGGTGAATTCCCTGGACCAGCAGGAGCGGTTGGGGGCGCGGTCCAAGAGCCCGCGCTGGGCGGTGGCCCTGAAGTACGAGGCCGAGGAAGCGGTCAGCAAGATCCTGGACATTGAGCTGACGGTGGGGCGGACCGGGGCCATCACCCCCACCGCCGTCTTGGAGCCCGTCCGGCTGGCGGGCACCACCGTTTCCCGGGCGGGCCTGCACAACGAGGATTACATCCGGGAGAAGGACGCGCGCGTCGGCGACCGCGTGGTGGTGCGCAAGGCCGGCGAGATCATTCCCGAGGTGGTCCGGGTGCTGGCGGAGGAGCGCACCGGGGCGGAGGCGCCTTACGAGTTCCCGCGCCGGTGCCCGGCCTGCGGGGAGCCGGCGCACCGCTTGCCGGACGAGGCAGCCGTCCGCTGCCTGAACGACGCCTGCCCGGCGAGGGCGCGGGAGGCCATCCTCCACTTCGGCTCCCGTCCCGCCCTGGACATCGACGGCTTGGGCGAGGCGGTGGTGGACGCATTGTTGGAGAACAAGCTGATCCAGGACGCGGGAGACCTGTATGTGCTCCGGGCCGAAGAGGTGGCCGCCCTGCCGCGGATGGGGGAGAAGTCGGCGGCCAATCTGCTCGCGGCCATCGAGCGCGGCAAGGAGCGCCCGCTGGACAAACTGATCTTCGCCTTGGGAATCCGCCACGTGGGGGCGCGGGTGGCCCGCCTCCTGGCCGACCACTTCGGCGGCGTGAAGCGGCTGGCGGCGGCGGCACCGGAGGAAATGGCGGCGGTCCCAGAGGTCGGTCCCAAGATCGCCGAGAGCGTCCGGCTCTTTTTCCAGGAAGAAGGGAACCGGCGGCTTTTGCAGAAGCTAAAGGAGGCCGGGGTGCGGATGGAGGCGGCCCATGCCCCCCAGCAAGGCGAACCGGCCGGGGCACCGTTGGCCGGCCTGACCTTCGTGCTTACCGGGACCCTCTCCAAGCCACGCTCCCAAGTCCAGGAGGCCATCGAGGCCGCCGGGGGTAAGGTGTCAAGCTCGGTAAGCAAGAAGACGGCTTATGTGGTGGCCGGAGACGACGCCGGCAGCAAGCTTGAGAACGCCCGCCGCCTGGGGGTGGCGGTGCTGGACGAGGCTGGCTTGGAGCGGCTTTTAGGCGATAGAAGGCGGGATTACGATGACGCCTGAGGCACAAAAGGCCAAAGAATGGGAACCCATGCGGCGACGGTTGGTGGAAGACACCCGCCGGGACAAAGCGCGCCTGGAGGAGCGCCGCCGGGAGGGGAAGCGAAATCTTTCAGCGTGGACCTTTTCCGTTGGGAGGAATTGAACCCAGCAGGGCAAGAATTTTTCGTGCAATACGGTTTGCCGATTTAAGAAGAGGAGGAAATTTTTTTGCTCGACATTAAAGAAGCCGCCTACGTGGCGGCCTTGGGGCGGCTGGAACTGAAGCCGGAGGAACTGGAGCGGATGGCCGGGGAAC